>JBAXYC010000037.1:0-7214 GCA_037127615.1 bacterium
CGACAAGACAGGTAAATATGTACTATAATTGACCTATGATTTTCACAAATTTTAAAAGAATAACTCGCGGCGGCTTCATCAACTTTTGGCGAAACGGTTTTTTGTCGTTTGCGGCGGTCATCGTGATCACGCTATCGCTCACCGTATTCGGCGGTATTATTTTTATAAGTGCATTTGGTCACGCTCTCATCAACCAAGTAAAAGACAAAGTAGATATCAATGTTTACATGACTCTCGCTGCACCCGAGAGCGACATTCTTTCATTACAAAAGACACTACAGAAACTCCCCGAGGTATCCGCGGTCAATTATATCTCGAGTACGACCGCGCTCACCAATTTCCAGACAAAATGGGCTGGCAACGACCTCATCCTCCAAGGGCTCAATGAGATTGGCTATAACCCGCTCCCAGCAGTGCTTAATGTCAAAGCAAAAGATCCGTCACAGTACGCTGGCATCGCCGACTTCTTGTCGAGTAACCAAGCTCTCGGGAAGGACGGCAGCACTATAGTCGAAAAGGTCAACTACAATCAAAACAAGCTCGTTATTCAGCGCCTCAGCCAGATCATTTCTGCGGTCAATGTGGCGGGTTCTATTATCGCTATTATTTTTATTTTTGTAGCCGTTATCATGATCTTCAATACGATCCGTCTCATTGTCTACAATGCAAAGGACGAGATTGGTGTTATGAAGCTTGTTGGCGCGTCCAATATTTATGTGCGCGGACCGTTTGTTGTGTCGGGTATTATGTATGGCGTTGTGTCAGGTGTTATCACGCTCATTATCCTCGCGCTCATTGCACACTATAGCGATGTTGTCATCATCAAGCTCGCGGGTATCCAGGGTATCGATGATTTCTCAGTCGTCGTCAATATTCTCTCGACATATTTTCTTGCAAATTTCAGTCAGATTTTCAGCATCATTATGGGTTCAGGTGTCGTGCTTGGTGGAATATCAAGCTATGTCGCGGTGCGAAGGTATTTGAAGGTGTAGGAAAACAGCACGCATTATTTTTTCCGTCAACGTCGCCTTTTTATTTCCATTTGCTACAATGGGCATATGAAACAAAACAAAAAACCGGCGACGAAGGAAAAGCATCATAAGTATATTTTCGTCGTCGGTGGGGTGATGTCGGGGGTGGGAAAGGGTATCGCTAGCTCATCGATCGGCACTATTCTTCAGGCCAAGGGATTTGACGTCAACCTCGCCAAAGTTGACCCCTATTTAAACGTCGACGCAGGAACAATGAACCCCACTGAGCACGGTGAGGTTTTTGTTTTAAATAGCGGCCTCGAGACGGACCAGGATATGGGCAACTATGAGCGCTTCCTGAACCGTGACCTCCTCCATGACGACTATATGACCTCTGGCATGGTGTATAAGACTGTGATCGAGCGTGAACGCAACCTCGGCTACAAGGGTAAATGCGTGGAGGCCATTCCTCATATCCGTGATGAAATCGTCCGTCGCTATGAGCACGCAGCTGCGGCAAATAAGTCTGAAATTTCAGTTATTGAAATCGGAGGAACAGTCGGCGACTATCAGAATATTATGTTTATCGAGGCTGCGCGTGTATTGAAGATTAAGCATCCGGACGACGTGATTTTTATCATGGTTTCGTATTTGCCAATCCCATCGAAAATCGGCGAAATGAAGTCGCGGCCGACACAAAATGCCGTGCATCAGCTCGCGGGCTACGGCGTGTACACGGATATCATCATTGCGCGCAGCGAGGTGGCGGTGGATCAAAAGCGCAAGGAAAAAATTGCAGTCGCATGTAACCTGCCCGCCGACCATGTCATCTCTGCGCCCGATATCGATAGCGTGTACGATGTGCCGCTGAATTTTGAGCGCGACGGGCTGGGCGAGATTGTGATGAATTGTCTCAAGCTCGAGAAGAGGAAAAATCCAGCGACGAAACACGGTCTGCGCGACTGGATTGCATTTACAAAAGGTATTAAGGCATCGAAAAAGGAGGTGCATATCGCCATCGTTGGTAAATATTTTCATACAGGGGATTTTGTGCTCACTGATGCCTATGTGTCGGTGCTTGAGGCGATCAAGTACTCGGCCTATGCGCTCGGCGTGAAGCCAGTGATTCACACGGTGAATGCGGGGGATTTTGAAACAGGTGATGAGAATGGCAAGAAAGTTGCTGGCGTAAAAAAGGAAGACAGCACAAAAATCGACTACGCATCGCTTGATCAGTTTGACGGTATTCTCGTGCCGGGAGGTTTTGGCGAGACAGGTATCGAGGGTAAGCTCAATGTGATCCGCTACGCCCGCGAGCACCAGATTCCATATTTTGGACTGTGCTACGGCATGCAGCTCATGGTCATCGAGTATGCGCGACATGTGCTCGGGCTCAAGGGTGCCACGACAGCAGAGATCGATCCGACTGCGCAGCACCTCCTCATCGATATCATGCCCGACCAAAAGAAAAAGCTAGCTGAAGGGAACTATGGCGGCAGTATGCGTCTCGGCTCGTATAAAGCGAAGCTCGTGAAAGGGAGCATTGCCCATGAGGCATATAATGCGGCTGCTGGCGCGCATGTCGAGTCTGTTGTCGAGCGTCACCGTCATCGCTATGAAGTCAATCCAAAGTATATTGAGCGGGTGGAGAAGGGTGCACCAGCGAGCGCTACCAGTGCTAGTCAGCCGGGACTTCTTTTTTCTGGTAAATCCCCCGACGGCACACTCATGGAGATCGCAGAACTTCCCCAGGTTTCGCACCCGTTTTTCGTGGGCGTTCAGTTTCACCCGGAGTTTCTTGCACGTCCGCTTCGTCCGCACCCACTGTTTACGGCATTTATGAAAGCGGCGAGTAAGAAATCAAAAAAATAAACAATAAAAATCCCCTGCGCAGGGGATTTTTTCATGGTGTAGTATCATATTTTAGAAAGATTTTAACAAATCTTTATTAGGATTTTATCTCATTTTGATAGGGTTAGTAGATGACCCAAGACGAGATTCAGGAATTTATAAAAAACGGACACGAACAATATAAAAAACTAGGATATGTCGAATGTCCGGCTTTTCGGGGTGAGAAAGTATATTTTAATAAACATGGTCTTCGTCATCTTGTACGTAAGGAGAAGAAGATTCGCTCGATATATGAACAAGTGAGGCGTTTCAGACTCCTGCCAAGCGCACCTTTTATTTTAGAAAAACAGAATCAATTTCAATCCAATAAAATAATGCTGGCGGGCGGTAAGGTCCTCTATTTTTGGGTTTTTTGTAAAACTATTAATTCCATAAAAATACGCCTTATCGTCCGACAGGTTGGAAAAGGAAGAAAGCATTTCTTTAGTATCATGGATGAAGTTGATATATAAAAACGCAAAAGACCCTTTCGGGTCCTTTCATAATGTTCACCAACAGCAACAATGCCGAATAGAATGATATGGTTGCGCGAGTCCATCAAACGCGAACAGTATTGTTTATAATAGTATTCTTTTGAAAAAAAATGTCAAGAATAGTCTCGGTAGACTCTCTTTAAATTACATGTAACAATATCCCCATGAACGAAGAAATCGAAGTAAAATTTCTCGATGTGGATGTGCCGAAACTCGAGGCAAAACTGGCGGCTATTGGCGCAAAAAAAGTCGGAGATTATTTTTATCGCCGTAATGTGTTTGATTTTCCGGGGTTTCCGTTAAATGAAAAAGGAGCGTGGCTCCGTCTGCGTGATGAGGGTGACAAGATTACACTCACGTGGAAGCAGCGCCTCGGTATCACCTCTCACGACGGCACGACGTCGGATACAGGCATGGAGGAGATTGAGATAGTTGTCAGCGACTTTGATGCCACAGCGACGATGCTTCGTCGTATTGGGATGATTGATAAATTTTATATTGAAAATAAACGCACGCGATGGGCAAGGGGTACTGTCGAGTTTGATATCGACAGCTGGCCGCTCATCAAGCCATATCTCGAGATTGAGGCAAAAAGCTGGGCAGATATTGACGAAGCGATCCAGCTCCTCGGGCTCAACCCAGCAGATAAAAAGATATTTTCAACAAATCAAGTCTATCATTTGAATGGCATTGTCGAGCTTGACTATACGAAGCTTACATTTGACGAGGTGGTAAAGCGGGTGAAGTAAGCGAGGAAAAGGGCGTGTTCGCACCCTCTCCCTTGAATAATCTTCGGAAATAGCGTATTTTATAGGGACGCCCTGGGCCTTTAGAGCAGGGCGCTTTACAACTGAATATTGCGGGATCGTCTAACGGTAGGACGTCGCTCTCTGAAAGCGAAAATTTTGGTTCGATTCCAAGTCCCGCAGCAGTCATAAAAATCGTACCTGTGACCTAGGCGGGTAGATTTGGGGTGAAAGCTTAAGTAAATGTTAGAAATCTGATAAAATAAGATGATGGACAATCTTATCGATCAAAATGTCGGAAAAAGGAAAAGTGAACTACTCGATTATTATCGAAGTAGGGCCAGTGAGCTAATTGCGGAGGTTAAACAAACCTTTGCAGACTCTGAATATAAAGAAAGAGCCTCAGCAACAAATAAAGGTTTAATTGAGGCGAGAGATAATTTGGTAAAGATTCTTGAACAGAAAGCGCGTAATGAAAACTGGGCACCAGAGAATATTTTAAAAGGAGTTTTGATCATTACTTATACAAATTATATTGTAATGATGGAAACTAGGAATGATGTTTGGCCTTATGAATATATGGCTTTTGCTCGAAGAATTGGAGAGTTATGGGAACCTTTCTGCCAATTGTGTTGGGAATATCCGGTTAATAAAAATCTGAGTTATTTTGTACCCCCACTTTTTAAAGACGTAAAAGCCAAACTTTCAAAAGAGATTGATGATTTTATTAGTAAGCTAAATATATCAACAGAAGAAAAGAAAGAACTAAAACGTTATTATGATAAGACTTGGATTCTTGTTACATCTGGAGAGATTAATCTCGAGTTAGATTTACATTTCACTGACAAGAAAAACAAATACGTCGTAGATTTTAAAAGCGGATTTAGTTCAAATGAAAAAGGTAATACGAACCGTTTATTGCTAGTAGCTAGTATATATAAAATTCTTGAAGAAGGTCATAATTGTTTGTTATTTGTTAGATCAAGTGAAGAGTCTAATAATCATTATTTACAGACATTAAAGAAGTCGGGCCTTTGGACTGTATATTGCGGAACAGAAACTAATGAGATGATTAAAAAGTTTACAGGTTTCGATCTAACCACTTGGATGAAAGATAATGTTAATTGGGAGAAAGATTTTGATTCAAAAATGTATCTTCATCTCAAGCAAAACGACTTAATTCAATATCTCGAATGGTAGATAATGTTATACAGGGTAAAACACGTAGTCGCAGAGAATTCTGCTCATTCTATACAGAATCAGATCCTATTTTAACCTACATGGTTAACAGACTTGATGTTAATCAGGGGGATTTTATTTTGGAACCTTGTGCTGGCGATGGAGTTTTTATAGAAAAAATTTTAGCTTCTTCAGATAAAGAATATAAAATTGATGCTGTAGATTTAAATCCTAAGGCAGTGTCAGGATTGAAACTGAAATTTACAAAAGAAAAAGTAAAAGTGTGGCAGGCAGATACTCTGTTAGATTTTAAGTCTGATTTATATAATCAAAATAGTCACACATACAGCAAAATAATTGGTAATCCACCCTACGGCGCATGGCAAGATACACAAAAAAGAGAACTGCTTAAAGAAATATATGGGGGGTATGTAAAAGAGACCTACACACTCTTTATTCGAAAGTGCATAGATTTACTAAGTGAAAACGGAAGACTAGTGTTCATCGTTCCCGATACTTTTTTGGCACTACATATGCACCAGGATACGCGAAAGAAAATTTTACAAGAAACAAAAGTCGAAGAGATTTTGCTAATACCTTCAAGTTTTTTTCCTGGTGTCAATTTTGGTTACTCAAATTTATGCATTATTTCTTTTGTTAAAACAAAACCGACACATGATCATGAAATTAAACTGGTATCTGTAAAGAGATCAATCGATGATTTGTATGAATTAGCCGATAGAGATTATTCAGCAGTTGATAGCTACCAAACACTTGTACAGAGTGAGGTTTTACAGTCAGACGGGCACTCGTTTCTCATAGGTGGAAATAAAAGAATCAGATCTCTTCTAAAAGAATCCGTCAATTTGGGTAGTATGGCTGACTGTGTTACGGGATTTTATTCAGGAAATAATAAAAAATATATTGTCGCCAAGAACGACAAGGTAAGGGGTTCGAAGGGCTATACGGTACTAAAAAATAATTTTGTTGATTTGAATTCAATAAAGTCTTTTGACCTACTTGATGGTGTAGCTGGAAAAGAAAAATATATACCTTACCTTAAAAATGCTATAGGTACATTCTTAAAAGATACCGAATGGTACATAAGATGGGACAAAAATACCGTTAAAGAATACAAGCGTAGTAAAGTTGCAAGATTTCAAAATTCCAAATATTACTTTAGAGACGGTATCGGTGTTCCTATGGTTAAAAGCAGTAAAATTCACGCAATCTTACTTGAGAAGCGAATTTTTGATCAATCTGTTGTTGGGATTTTTCCAAAAGATAAAAAATATCAAAACTATCTTTTAGCATTTCTTAATTCGGAAACATGTTCTATTTTGCTTAAAGTAATTAACCACACTGCAAATAATTCAGCTAATTACTTGAAAAAGTTACCGATTATTATAAATGAAAATGCTATTAAAGAAGTCGATTTGCTTATAGAAACTTTCTTTAGAGAGAAAAATACTGAAGAAACATTGGTCAAAGTAAATAAAATTTTTAAGACACTATATAATTTATAGTATTATTCTAATACAACTCGTTTATTTATAAGTATTAGTTTACTTGTAAATGATTGCATCAGCTCTCTTTTTTCTTGAACCGCACCTTTTTCAAGTATGTATTTCATGTAGCCTCTAATATCCAGTCTGCTTTGCGTTATCTTCTCTGCTTCGTCCATGCCTAAAACTTTACTTCTGAAGTCGCCATATCGCTCGATCTCTTTTTCGAGCTTACTTTTGATACCAACTGTATTTATATCGATTCGATCAATAATTTCAATAAGCTGAGAAATTAAATCTGTTTCTGGCAAGTAAGTATTCTTACAATTCTTGTCATGAAAACGTGTACAGCTGTAATAGATATATTTTTTAATAGATCCATCAGCCAAATTCTTATACTTTTCTTCTGCTGTCACACCTGACTTACAC
>JBAXYC010000038.1:0-7167 GCA_037127615.1 bacterium
GGTGGCGAGCTCCCAGCCATGCTCCTTATCGACACTATTTCTCGTCAGATTCCGGGCGTGCTCGGCGATATCAACTCGCTCGAAGAAAGCCGCGTCGCTGCAAACGACGTCTACACTCGTCCAGAAACTATTGAATTTAAAGGCAAAAAATACCGTGTGCCAAAGGTCCTTTTGTCAGGCAATCGAGCTGAAATCGAAAAGTGGAAACTAGGTACAAAACCTGCGCAAAAATAGCTCAACAAATGGTATACTATATGTATGCCACTTCTTAAACAAAACCCAGTACTTGTGATCGGTATTTTATTGCCATTTATTTTTATCGGCATATTGATAGCGGCAGTTTTTCTGCCATCATGGTCAGTCCAGCCAACCCACAATTTTCTATACGTGACCGACAGTTATGAAAATTATTATAATTCGCAGCATGTTTATAAAAATAAAATTATAGTAAAGGATGGGAAGATCACACTTCAGTCTATCACCGCGACCAGAGATTCAGGTATGCCCTCGTACCCAGCAAATAGTACTGTTACAGAGGCTCCAACCATATTTATCTATGACGTCATCACAAAGTCATCACATGAGATCAGCCTAGAGGATGCTCAGAAACTCACGGTTGATCCAGGGCCGGTATCTTCAGATGGATATACCATAAGTTATAAGTACAACAATGAAGGTATCTTTAGTCTTTTTGGAGCAAATAACAGCCAAGGATATTTTGTAACAAAAGGGGATACAAGTCGTCGACTTGCCGGACTTGCCGCCGTCGAGTACCCATACTCCTTTCATTTTCTCGCTTGGATTCAGTAGTAAAAATCTATGGAAAAACAACAAATAATTTCTTTTATAAAAGCGCAGCTTGAACAAGGGAGAATCTCGAGCGAGGAGCTTGCGGCGCTTGCGCATGGGTTTGTGATGACTCTTGATCCATCTGGTAAAAATAATGCCGGGCATATTCACACACCGACGTCCGTTACTGCTTCAGTAAATATGATCAACACTCTTTACGCTATCGGCACGATCATCGGCATCGTCGGCGTAAGCATTCTTATCAGTCAGCACTGGGCTGAGATAGGATTTGGTGGACGCATCGGAGTTACACTCGGTATTTCGTTTATATCCTACTTGCTGGCCATTCTCATCTGTAAATCTCGTCAGGTCATGCTGTCACAGACCTTGTTCATTATTGCCGTAGTATTAGCACCGCTTGGTACATATGTTCTCTTGGAAAAAATGGATATGACATTCTCGTCGCTCAGCCAAATGCTGACCGCACTCTCGTTGTTTGTGATATTCGCCGTCGCACAGTATATTGCCCGCACAAATATTCTTGTCCTCATACTGACAGCGCTTGGAACATGGGCGTACTATACGATGCTGACGTATATTTTTTCATTTAGCTTCTATGATGGTGATCTTATGAAGTGGGCGACAATCGTCCTTGGGTTTACATATGTGTTTATCGCACTTGGCTATAGTCGTCGGACAGTAACTACTGCCGCTGTCAATGTGCTGTATGCACTCGGCACACTCGCAGTCCTCGCGGCGGGTATATCACTTGGAGGGGTATGGGATTTTATTTATATTGCCTTTATTTTTGCCGCTTTTTACGGCAGCGTATATGTGCGTAGTCAGGCAATGCTTATCATCGCTGCAGGATTTCTCATCGGACATGTACTCAAGCTAACGTATCGCTTCTTTATGGCATCACTCGGCTGGCCGGTCGCACTCATCATATCCGGTGTCGTTATTCTTCTGGTCGGCTATCTTACAGTCCAGGTCGGACAACGTTACCTAAAGAAGGTATAGGTGTTGATAAGGTTTATTGTGTTTCTATGTAAGGGTGTTACATTTAACTTATATTTATCAATAAATTTATATACAAATGAACCCACTGAGCGCCCTACAGCAGCAGTTTCCGTTGAGTATACATAAGAAATACTGGAAGAAGATCATTCAGCAGCTCGTCGCTTGGTATATTCTTGGAATAATTGGTTTTGCTATCTTCGGAGCCATCATATTTATCGCTGGTGACACTGCCAATACACTTGGTACCAACATTATGTGGGGAGCCATCGCTGCTGATTTTATTTTTTTGATTATCATTACACTTATCTACAATTGGTATATCAAAACGTATATCAAGCGATACTACTACGCGGGTGAGGAACATTTTATCACTATTAAAAAAGGTGTTTTCATGCCAGCGGAGATTCATGTTCAGTATCAAAAAATTCAGGATGTGTATGTCGATCAAGATCTTTTGGACCGTATGATGGGGCTCTATGATGTGCATATCGCGAGCGCCACAATGGCTTCTGGTATCGAGGCGCATATCGATGGTGTCGACCAAGCGACCGCCGAGGGACTTAAAAAGTTTTTCCTTGATAAGTTGTCAGGAATAAGCGCACGAAACAACATGAATACTGCCGCGGCAACTATTTCTGCGACAACTGCAGCCGGAACCCCAGCCCAGAGCGCCACGCCACAGCAAAAAATTGCGAAAATAAACTTGGCAGAAGCAATTTCAAGTAAGGTGTACCCACTTTCTTCAAAATGGACCGTCATTGCGCTTCTTGGGCGTTTGGTTTCCTCAATCCTATTTCCATTGTTTGTTATTATTATTCTTTTCAGTAAATCAAAGGATATGCCAGCTAGTACGTACTGGGTATATATCGTGCTTGGGTGGATCGCTCTCAGTTTGCTCACGATGATCGTCCGGACGATCACTCTATTTCTCTGGAAGAATAACTATGCCTTTGACTTTACTCCTGAACATATTTACTACAAAGAGGGCGTTATTAGCTTGTCTGAAAAGCACATGCCGTATTCATCCATCCAGGATGTGACCGTGCAGCAGAGCTTTCTTGAGAGACTTGTTGGGCTTGCCAAGGTACGTATAGAAAATGCAGCACAACAGCAGGTGGTGCCGACACGTCGCGGGGCAATGCCCGTTTTTGCCGGCGTCTTAATACAGGGCGTTTCTATCGAAGATGCAAATAAAATCACAGATATTTTGAAGACAACTGTACTTGGAAAAAATACGTCACAGTACGGACTCTAGTTGATTTCTTATATGAATAAATCGACAATCCCAGCATGGGCAATCATCCTAATACTAATACTTGTTATCGCATTTCTCGGTGTGTGCGGTGTTATTTTTTATTATATATACCACCCAAATGATGCTGCGTTACCAGGTAAGATCGCTGATGATTATGTGACAGAGCAAACAGATGTTATTCGACATAGTATTTTTCTGAATTCTATTCAGGATCCGGATAAGGACAAAGACGGTCTCGAAGACTCTGTTGCAGAAACGACTATTTACAAAACTGATCCAGATAAATTTGATTCGCAACAAGCTGGCGTGAGCGATGCCAACTATATTTATGATATTTATAGAAAGGCGTTTGAGTCTGGCGATGAGCACCTTCTTGATACGTATCGAAAAAATTTTAGTAACTATGTGTCACAGTTTTCTCAGAATGGTCATATGATCCTGGGTACAGTGTCACTCAATGATGCCTTCAACGTGAGATCACTCCAGACGTACAATTTTTATGTTGGCGTACCGACTGATGTTGTGGATGTCGTGCGGCAAGCCCTCGATCTCCGACAGGCTGGTGATTATGAGAATTCACTCAAAGCACTCCACGACGCGATTACAAAATATCCAGATTCACCAGTTATTCAATATCATTTAGGGTTGACCTACCACGGACTAAAACAGTACTCGAAGGCATTGCCGATATACCAGGCTATTCAGGATAACCCGGCGGTAAAGAGTCCACTTCTATATAGTGACATTGCAGCAGCAGAATATTCATTGGGTGCTGAAGATCAGTTTGTAAAATACATGAATCTTTCCATTAAAAATTTTCCGCAGGATTTGAACCAGTACCTAAAGCTAGCGGCGTACTATCAACATAAAAACCAGCTCGATATGGCCGAGAGCGTTTATAATGCTGGTCTAAAGATTGAGCCACGATACGCTGACTACTACAACGGACTTGCTGAGATCGCGGCGTTACAAGGTGATGCGAAAAAAGAGTTACGTTTGTATCAAAAAGCAGTTGCGTATGATTTTCGTTATGCACCTGCACATGAAAATATTTCTATTTTATATGAAGATGTAAACAATGATCTAGTCGGCGCACTCATTGAGGCAAAGATAGCAATCGACCTGAATCCAACAGCGTCACATGTTAGTCATGTTATGGAAGTGTACACTCAGCTCGGTCAGACGGCACAAGCAAATAAGTACGAGGCGCAGCTTCTTTCCATGAAGGAAATCGACGGGTCTTCATATAACTCTCTTGGCCTCAGGTATCTCGACATAAATGACTATGGTATGGCTGAAAAATACTTTAAACGGGCAATAGCTGTTCAGCCAACACTGCCAAACCCATACAATAATCTTGGCATCGTCTATATTTCAACAAATCATCTGCCGGAAGCGTATACGAATTTTCAAAAGGCTATCGAGCTCAACCCAAATTATGCAAATGCATATAGTAACCTCGGTATTTACTATACAAATTCTGGAAAATACCCTGAGGCAATTGCTTCCTTCCAAAGGGCTATCTCGATAAACCCAACGTTATACAAACCATATGAAAATCTCGGCTATGTCTATAAAGTGATGGGGAATAGCGCTACTAATAAAGCCCTAGAAATTGCTAGCTACAAAAAGGCTATTGAGCTAGGTGCCCCCGATGCGACTGTTCGAGAAAGTCTGAGGGCTGCGATGCAGTAGTGGTATAGCCAGGGTGGCCCATTGACACCCACCACCAAGTCTGCTAGACTCTGCCTAACTTCCGCACGATTGCGTTACGCCCTGCCACTTCGATATTTGTCCTTAAACAAGATAAATGTCGTGGCGCGAAGGATTACAAGGCTATAATTGGATCCTTTATTTGTGATTATGATCAAATCACAGCTCGCATAATTTTATAACAACAACATAACGCCCAAGAGGTGTGCTTTTTCGCGTCCGATTTTTTGTTTTTACCGTCGTAGTTGCTCCATTATTAATTCGCCCGTGCCCGCGCCGTAATTATTAATCAAAAAATTTATTATGAAAACGACTAAGAAATATTTCAGCAGATTCAAGGAACCGCTTACCGTTATGCCAAACTTCGTTGAGTCACAGGTCACTTCATTCAAGTGGCTTATCGAGACAGGTATCGGAGAAGTCCTCAAGGAGTTCTCACCGATCCGCGACTACGCTGAGAAAAAGTTTGAGCTTTCATTTACACATTTCGAGCTCGCACTTCCAAAGTACGACGAGCACTACGCAAAGCTCAACAAGCTCTCATACGAAGGTCAGATCAAGGTGAAGGTCAAGCTCAAGAACAAGATGCTCGACTCAACAAAGGAGCAAGAGATGTTTCTTGCAGATTTTCCGATCATGACATCGCACGGTACATTTATCGTGAATGGTATTGAGCGTGTCATCGTGCCACAGCTTGCGCGATCATTCGGTATTTTCTTCACGGCGAATGAAGTAAAAGGCCGCAACTTTTTCGGAGCGAAAATCATCCCAGCTCGTGGCGTATGGATGGAGATCGAGTCTGATGCAGAAGGCGCAGTCTATGTTCGTATCGACCGCAAGCGCAAGTTTCCAATCACATCACTCCTCCGCATTCTTATAGCCGAGAAGCGCGAGAAGGGTGATAAAACTCCTCGCATCGAGGATGGCGAAGTGATCAACAAGGCTATTCTTGACCTTTTCAAGGGAAATGAGCTTGCACGCCGCGCTATCGAAATCACTCTTGCAAAGGATCATGCAAAGAGCACAGATGATTCATATATTGAAATCCACAAGCGTCTCCGCGATGGTGACCTTGCGACTGCAGACAATGCTCGAGAGTTTATTGGTGGTATTTTCAACCCAGATCGCTATGATCTCTCTCGTGTTGGACGTTTCCGCTTCAACAAGCGCTTTTCAAAGCCTATGGAAGAAGTGGACCTCGAACGAAAGACTATTTCTGGCGACGATATTTCGACAATCATCGAGCACATTGTCCTTTTGAACAATACTCCTGAGGCAGTCGAGGACGATATCGACCACCTCGGTTCTCGCCGCGTGCGATACGTTGGTGAGCTTCTCCAGCAGAAAATGCGTGTTGGTATGACACAGATGAAGCGAAACATTCAGGACAAGATGTCGACCGTCGATCCAGATGTGACTCTTCCTGTACAGTTCGTCTTTCCACGTCCACTTCAGGCTCGTATCAAAGAATTCTTTACAACAAACCAGCTTTCACAGTTTATGCTTCAGGAAAATGTCCTCTCTGAGCTCGAGCATCTCCGCACACTTTCTGCTCTTGGTCCCGGAGGTCTCACACGTGAGCGCGCCGGTTTCGAAGTCCGCGACGTGCACCCATCGCACTACGGACGTCTTTGCCCAATTCACACACCAGAAGGTCCAAACATCGGTCTTATTTTGCACTTGGGAACATATGCTCGTATCAATGCATTCGGCATGATCGAGACTCCATATGCCCGCGTTACAAAAGGAAAGATCACTGATGAGATCCTTTATATGAACGCTCTTGAAGAGGAAAACTACAAGATCGCTCACGCCGCTATTCCATATGACAAGTCTGGCCAGATTACGGCAGATGAGGTGGAGGTGCGCATCAATGGAAAGCCGGGTCTCGCTTTGAAAAATGACGTCGACTTTATTGATGTATCGACTGAACAGGCCTTTTCTATCGCTACATCACTTATTCCATTCTTGAACCACGACGATGCAAACCGCGCATTGATGGGATCAAACATGCAGAAGCAAGCAACACCATGTCTCATTCCTGAGGCACCGTTGGTCGCTACAGGTATTGAAAGCAAAGCAGTGCTCGATACAGGACGTATTGTTGTTGCTCCAGAAGATGGAGAAATCACGGCTGTTGATTCGAAGCACGTGACACTTACTGACAAGAAAGGAAAGAAGCACGAATACTCACTTATCCATTTCTCTCGAACAAACGGCTTTACCGCTTTCCATCAGCGACCTATCGTTAGCCTCGGCGCGAAAGTTAAGAAAGGTCAGGTACTTGTCGATACATCTACATCAGACGGAGGAGAAATCGCTCTCGGACAAAACATGCTTGTGGCATTCATGTCATGGTCAGGTTCAAACTACGAGGATGCCATCATCCT
>JBAXYC010000039.1:0-7004 GCA_037127615.1 bacterium
GCTCGGCGGTCTCGAGATTGACGCCGCCGTCCACGCTGACTAGACGCTCTGGAAAGCGGCTTTTGAGCTCGCGTACTTTTTCGAGAACACGCTCGTCAAATGCTTCACCCTGAAAACCGATGCGCTTGATGCCCATGCACTGCACGACGTCGATGTCGTGAATAAACGGCGCGATATCATCCACCGGCGTATCGAGCCCGATAGCGATGCCGATCTCGACAAGACCCTGCAGCTCACCGATGATGCGGTCCATATTTTTCGTCGACTCAAAATGCACAATGATGCGCTTTGCGCCGGTCGTGAGCCAATGCTCTACCTCCTGCTCCGGGTCACTGATCATAAGGTCAATCTCAAAATCCACATCCTCCCAGTACGGCATGCCCTTTTCCTCCTTGAGGATGGCATCGAAGTTGTTGTCCTGCTTTTTGTACGGCCAGCCCGCCTGCGGCACAAACTTTCCATCACAAATGTCGATCTGCACGAGCGGCGCAACACCCTTTATCAACTCGATTTTTTCTTCGAGCTCTGCAAAGTCTTTCGGCAAGATGGCGGGGATAATTTCCATATGGGTAGTTTTTTATTTAATTATTGAATAGAATCCATCTCCTGAATGCGGCGCACATGCCGCTCGTCGCCAGAAAATGCTGTCGCGAGCCATAGAGTGACCGCCTCCTTCGCCTCTGTCTCCGTCACAAAGTATGCTCCGATCGATAGCACATTCGCATCATTGTGCTCGCGCGATAAACGCAGCACCTCTTGGCTTTTTTCTGTCATGCTTCCTTTCATACCAATACCGTCAACGCCGCCAACAGGTCCACCGTAGTAGACTGCCGCGCGTACGCCAGGAAAGCGATTCGCAACCATCGCCTCTCCCTGGCCCGAGTGGCCAAAAATGATCGCCTTGAGCTCGCCTGTTGTGTCTTCTGCGATCTTGAGCCCAGCCTTCGCCATATAACGCGGATAGTCGTCGTCGGCCACGAGCGTGTGAGCCCCGAGATCATCGATCGTGTAGCCCTTCCCTTGAAGAAACGTCTTGATCACCTCCTTCATCGCGAATCCGGCATGATCCGTCGCAAGTACTATCTTTTTCGCTGTTTTTTCTTTCATGGGGATATTGTAGCGTACTTGACGGTAAAGTTCCAACTGACTATACTTTGAGTACAAATTGCCGTTAGGCACCCGAGGTACCCCGCTAAGAAACTAGAATACGGGGAGGCCGAGAAACCCGCCGAAGAGCGGGTTTTGAAATTTATGGGAAAATTTATACCATAAAAATATATTTAATTAAAGTTGTTTCAAAATTTAACTTCAGGTATACTTTTTATGTCGCCTTCGGGCTGCCCCTCTGTACTGAGGGGAGAATGTAAAAGATCTGCTGGGAACATAAAGTCTCGAGCGGATTTTTTAATTATATCGAAAACGTCATTATTTAAAGTTCCTATTCTTTGCTCAAGTCTCTTTGAAGAAATAGCTCTAACTTGGGTAATGTTTGCATACGCAGGCTTCTCATCTACAACTCCGACGGATAGAGAAAATTCAAGCATGTCTTTGGATGATTGAGTGGTCAACGGTACAACATAACAACCGTGATTATTTATTTTTCGGATAATAACCGCTGGTCGAGTATAGAACTCTCCTTTTCCGTCAATTTCTACACCGACATTTACACCGAAAATACACCACCAAATATCACGCTCTTTAAAATGAGGTGGCAAAATTAGATGAACTTTCTTTTTTGTATCATTCCAATAATCAAAATCTTTATCCATTCAGAAATTTTAGCAAATCAATGATAGAGAAATCATAAAGATTTGATAAAATTTTGATAAAATCGAAGGTTCGGCAACGACATCAGAAAAATGTCCAGCTTACCGCGCTGCGCCTACTAATTCCCCGCCCTCTTCAACATCCCATCCACCTGCTCTATCTCTTCATAAATGCCCGCAATCAGATCAATCTCGCCCGCCTCCGCGAGCGTTACCCAGCGATACTCAACCGCATCTTCATCGAGCTTCACGTCACCTGAGATATACGGCGCATAGTAGCTGAGCACGAGCACTGGCACTTTGTCCGGACGGATAAACGTAAGGTTGAGCAGATATGTCGGCTCGCCGATCACCACACTGACCTCCTCAGTTATCTCGCGCTGGAGGGCCGTCTCGACAGCGCCGTACCAGCCCGCGTCGCCGTGGTTCGTCTGTGGACTATGGATATAGTCGTCGATCGAAAGCCCACCGCCTGGCACTGTCCATTTATTTGGATGCACTTTCTTGTGTGGCGCGCGTTTCGTCACGAGATATTTGCCTTCTTTGTTGTAAATAATAACAGTAATAGCAATCCTATGAAGTTCGCGGTCGAGTTGTTGGGTATCGGTGGGCATATAATTTATTTCTTTTTTCTAATAAGTAGTCCAGCAACGACGAGTACTGCCATGAGAACAAAAAATACTATCATTCCATAGTTAAATACATCGCAGACCGCTGGTGTTGCGTAGACATCTGGTCCTTTCATTATAATCACGCACCACTTTTCATTGGTTGGTACACTTGAAACAAGATTCGAATTAAACAGATAAAGGAATCCAGCAAATCCTAACAACCCAACGAATCCGCCTACAATACAAAGAATATTTGCTATTTTTTCTCGGTTCATTTTTTTATTTTAGCGATGTAAATCCCTTTGCAAAATTTACTAATTCATCGGCAGAAACTGACCCCAGAATACCTATCCTGTTTGGAGTATGTCCATCAGGCAACGTACCTGTACCACTATAACTCAATATAATAACCGCGGAGTCCCCGGTCTTACTCTGTCTCACGTAACCATTATACTTGCCGATTGTTATTTTTTTAAGCAATCCAAGTGCATCAGTTGCGGGTCTTTCAGCAATAGCTTCTGTACTTGTTGCTGAATACGTAACAAATATTTCAATCTTCTTTCCAGGAAAATCTGTTGGACTAGCAGCCCTAGAATTTACATTAGTATAAAATGCGTACTCATTATCGATAGAGGCATCTGTTAAATAAAATGCCTGTGTTTTATCTGATTCCCAATTTTTTACTCCACTTTGCAAGGCCTGCATCGTTAAATTTTCCCCGATTAACTCCGCGGTATCATTGTATGCGTTTATGGCAACTGGAAATCTCCATTTCTTATCAAAAGATATGGAATATCCATATTTATTATTTTGATAAGATCCCTTTTGAGCAAAACTTCTATTCAAAGCATCAAACTGTGCATAATCAATTGTTTGCGTACTACTTGCCGACTGTACATTTACTTGATCAAAAGCAAAAAAATACGATGAAACAAGTTTATTGAATGCTGGTAGAGTTTGTTCAAAGAGATCTTTTGATTTCGCAGACATTACAATAATAACTCCGGCCTTATGTGCATCAATGTACGCCACTGCTTCGTATCTGCTATTCGCATCTGTTGAAAAATATTTTATTGTCACTGTGGCCATGGATGTTCCTGGTTTGTCTGTTACCATAAATATTGACCCATCAGTAACTATGATATCGTTATAATGCCTCTTAAAAGATGCCACGTCACCCGCGACAAGCTCACTAAGATTTTGTATGCCATCAAAGGAATACGAAACGGGTCGAGAATACATTCTTACTGTTGAAGATGCCCATGTTTCACCCTCTCTGTAGAAGACAGCTGGTATTTGCGCGCTTTTACCAGCTTCATTATCAATAATCCAACCTTTCGGGGCAGCGAGACTGTAACCAATATCTGCACCATATAGTATGCCTGCTTTATTTTTATAATCAGTATGAGAGCTTCGATACCCAATAAAAATAATAATCCCAAGCACGACAACAGCTACTAGACTTATCCAGACTGATCTTTTTTTAAGGTTATTCATATTTTTATATTAAACCAACTTCCCCGCCGCCACCACATGCTTCACGAGGGCGTGTGAGTAGCCGCCTTCGTTGTCGTACCAGGCGAGGACTTTGACGAGGTTGCCGTCGACGACGCGGGTCATCGAGAGCTCGGCGATCGAAGGGTTTGGGTTGCCGACAATATCAGAAGAAACCAATGGATCTTCGGTGACTGCGAAAATACCAGCCCAGCGAGGGTCCTGAGCTGCTTTACGAAGAATGTCATTGACTTCCTCAGCTGTAGTCGGTCGCTTTGAAATAAATGTAACGTCAGCGATCGATCCTGCAGGCACTGGCACACGGAGAGAGATACCGTCAAATTTTCCCGCGAGCTTTGTATATGCCTTTGTCACAGCAATAGCGGCGCCAGTCGACGCGGGGACGATATTGAGTGCCGCTGCGCGCCCTTCACGAATGTCCTTTCGAGCAGGACCGTCCACGAGACTCTGGCTTGCAGTATAGGCATGCGTCGTGTTCAAGATTGCCTTCTCAATACCGATAGCTTCGTCGAGAATGACAATGAGGGGCGACGCGCCATTTGTTGTACACGAAGCGTTCGATGTGACCGGCGACGTCTCGAACAATTCTTCATTGATTCCCATCAAGATAGTTGCACTAGTCATGGCTGCGCCCGCTTCATCCTTTGATGGAGCAGAGATAACCACACGCTTTGCGCCAGCCTTAATATGTCCAGAAGCCTTATCCGCTGAAATGAAAAGTCCGGTCGACTCGACGACGATGTCGACGGCCATCTTTCCCCACGGAAGAGCAGCTGGATCTTTTTCGCTAACATACACGACCTCCTTACCACCAGCTACAAATGACGTATCAGACTTTTTCTCAACTGCAAACGGGCTGCGTCCATAGACTGAATCGTATTTGAGAAGATAAACGATATTGTCGATAGACGCAATGTCATTTACCGCGACGACTTCGATAGCATCAGGATACTCCTGTGCGATTTTGAAAAAATTGCGTCCGATACGTCCAAACCCGTTGATTGCTACTCTGATTTTTTTAGTTGGCATAGTTTTGATTAATTGATTGATTAGTAGGTAGTATACCAAGACTTTTAGCAAAAGAGTACCGTCTTTTCATGATATAAAACTTAATTCCCCTTCAGTGAAAAAACGACTTTCCTGTAAAACCATCGCTTTGTCAACTCGGCGCAAAGCAAATACACAAAGACGACGAGAGCAATGATGCCGACGAGCTGTAGCGAAAGCGGATCAAACTTGAACAACGACGCCACATGCCCGAACGCAAAGTACACAGCGAGCCCAAGGACAACGAGCGTACTCGATACAACTGACCAGCTCGGCAAGCTTTGGAAAAAGGCAATCTTACGCGTGCGAATAATATAAATCACGAGGATCTGCGTTGCCATCGACTCTAAAAACCAACCGGTCTGAAACGCGCCTGCAGTCAAATGAAAGACAAAAAAGAGTAGTCCAAATGTTACAAAATCAAATACCGAACTCAGCAACCCAAACACCACCATAAACCTCTTCACAAAATGAATATTGAGCTTGCGCGGTCGAATGATATCCTCGGCATCCACATTGTCGAGCGGAATCGCAAACTGCGACGAGTCATACAAAAGATTGTTGAGGAGGACCTGTACTGGCAACATCGGAAGAAACGGCAACAGAAGCGACGCGCCGGCCATTGAAAACATATTGCCGAAGTTTGAAGAAAGCGCCATCATCAAATATTTAAGCGTATTTGAAAAAATTGTACGCCCTTCCGCCACGCCGCGGATCAAGTCATCAAGACTTTTTTCTATCAAAATCAGATCCGCTGAATCCTTTGCTACGTCTACTGCATTGTTTACTGAGACGCCCACGTCAGCAGCACGGAGAGATGGCGCATCATTAATACCATCGCCGAGATAGCCGACCACGTGGCCATTTTTTCGAAGTGCCGCGATCACCCGCACTTTTTGCTCTGGCGCAAGACGTGCGAACAACGTCGTCGTCTCCACTCGCTCACGGAGCAATTCATCTGTCATCTCCTCAACATCGCTGCCGAGCATGGTTCCATCGAGCGCGAGTCCAATATCCGCCGCGATCTTCTGGCTCACGAGTTCACTGTCGCCCGTGAGGATTTTTATTGAAATATTGTGCTGTATGAGATTTTTTAACGTTGCCGAAACCCCTTCCTTCGCAGGATCCAGAAACGCCACAAAGCCAACAAATGTCATGTCTTTCTCATCGTCCTTTGTGTACACTTCCTTCATATCTGTAACTTTTTTTATACTAAGCGCAATCACACGGAAACCTGCAGCGCTCAAACCCTCATACTCTTTCATCGCGCGGCTGACGCCATCATTCCTGTCGCTATTATTTTTCGCATTTTTCAGTGATGAAATAGCGAGAATAGCTTCCGGTGCCCCTTTCGAAATGAGGATTCTTTTTGACGCACCACCCCAACTGCCGCTACCATCTGTATCGCCACGCTGATCCACCACGATTGACGAACGACGCCTCTCGAAATCAAATGGAATTTCATCAACCTTCGTGTACCTGCTCGTATCTATTTTTTTAAAATCCTTTATCGCCGTGTCGAGCGGATTCTCAAAACCGCTATGATAGATACTACTCAAATATGAATAATGAAAAATCATGTCATCAGGGTCTGGGTTGCCCCGCTCGTCAATGCATTTGATTAATACGATACGATCCTCGGTGAGCGTGCCTGTCTTGTCCGTACAAAGTACATCCATACTGCCAAATGTCTGGATCGCCGATAGTTTTTTCACAATGACGCCGTGCTTCGCCATGATGAGCGATCCCTTCGAGAGATTGATGGCAATGATCATTGGCAAAAGCTCCGGTGTCAGGCCAACAGCAAGCGCCGCCGCAAATAGAAATGATTCAAGAATATCGTGCTTTAAAAATGCATTGATGAAAAAAACAAAAATAACCAGTGCAAATGTGATACGCATAATCAAGTAACTAAAATCCTTGATGCCGCGATCAAAATCCGTCGGTTGCTGCGTCTGCGCGAGCGTCTGTGCAATCTTGCCGTACTTTGTCTCACGTCCGGTCGATGTCACGATCATTTTGCCGTAGCCGGTGACAACGGAGCTGCCCATGTACACTGGATTGT
>JBAXYC010000040.1:0-6346 GCA_037127615.1 bacterium
CAAGAAAAGGGTGGAGCGAAAATCCAGCGCCTGATCCTCGACCGATATGGCAAGCTCGCAGAGCTCACCAGCAAGTTTGGATTCTAATCCGTCCCAATCGTTTCTCAAACCCCGCCACTCGGCAGGGTTTTTTATTTTCTATAAATAAGCTCGGAGGTTGAAAATAAAGCGAATATTAGCTATAGTGGTGAGACATTCGTTCGGTATATGAATGTTATCTGCGCAGGTGGCGAAACTGGTAGACGCACTACCTTGAGGTGGTAGCGCCCTCACGGGCTTGGAAGTTCGAGTCTTCTCCTGCGCACACTGATTAATGGCGATACGCCCGAGGGTTCTGTTTGTTTATCGCCGTTTCAGATATGGTGGCTATGGTGTAACGGTTAACACTGGAGCTTGTGGAGCTCTCAATTCGGGTTCGATTCCCGATAGTCACCCCATTCGAGAATGAGTGTTGCATAAGCAACATTTCGTGCCTCAACAGAGGCGTATTCTCTCAGTCCTAACCTCTCAAATTCAGCCCTAAATTCAGGGTATGCTTCTTTGATTGGCTGGAGCCATTCGTTGGCTGTGATAAAGACTTTCCCATGTTTTATGTAGAAGTTCTGACCGAGTGCCGAGAATATCTCACGTTTTCTTTGAAGATTACCCATAACGAATTCCTTTCTAGCAAAGCATGCAAAGCTAAATACCTGCTCTGTAAGGTCCAGCCACTTTGAAGCACGCCCTTCGGTTTCCCGGAGTTTTGCTTGTAATCGGGCAATTTTATCTTTGAGGATGTCGCGCTCTTTAACGAACGTGTCATCATCAATAAGATCGCGGTAACGCATCTTTGTAAGGTTGTCGAGTTCAGTTTGCGACTCAACAACAGTCTTATGTTGCATCTCATAGATTTTGGTACGATCCTCGATTTCTTTGTCATTATTGCGATTCAGTGCCTCGATAGCCCATCTCTCAAACTCGGGGAGTATGGTGTATTCCTCTAGAAGCATTTCAATCTGCTGTTCGAGGTCGATGAGATTGATAGGGTTTCGCTTTTCGCAGTTGGCACCTTTTTTATTTCCACCACAATGGTAATAAACATAATTTTTCATCATGCCGGAACCCTTGTTCATCTTTGCACGTTCGGTAGCGGTATACATCGCACCGCAAAGACCACAGCGAATAAGTCCGGTAAATGCGAACTCGTGTGTTTGACCTCTCGGCTTGCCGGTCCTGCCGAAGATAGCTTGGACCCGATCGTACTCCTCGAGGGTGATCATCGGCTTATGATTTCCTTTGTAGACTTTCTTGCCCCATTCGAACATTCCTGTATAGAAAATATTCTTAAACATTTTATAAATCACGCTCGAAGCCATCTCAACTCCACCGCTCCGCTTACTCTTCAGGGATCGATAGCCCCATTCCTTGCTTGCGATCTCGGCGATACTCACTGGTGTATAGTTTCCTGTAAGCATAAGGTCCCACATCTTTCGGATGAGGTCGAAGCGTTCAGGGTCAGGCTGAATTGTGTGCTCAAGTCTTTCGTTGATGTAACCAGCCGGAGCCTTTGAGGGAAACCAACCACGATCAGCTTTACCATGCATGCCACGCTTAG
Source organism: bacterium (assembly GCA_037127615.1). Taxonomy (GTDB): domain Bacteria; phylum Patescibacteriota; class Minisyncoccia; order Phycocordibacterales; family PALSA-1337; genus PALSA-1337. The sequence continues at coordinate 1,595 of JBAXYC010000040.1, forward strand.
TGTTTTTACGTAGCTCGATGATGAATTGATTCGCCATTCCGCTCTCAACACTGAACAAGAGAACGTTGTCGTCAGGCAGATACTCACGCTCCATTGTTTGAATGGATTCAATGATTCCTTTCTGAAGCATCCAGCTTAGCTTTCCACTGTCGATTGGGTTTCGTGCGAGGCGATTGATCTGCCAGCAGAGGATTCCTTTTGCTTCGCCTTTCTCAATTCGCTTGAGCATGTCATTGAAGATAGGACGGCCCGGCTGTTTTGCCGACTTTGCTTCGGTCAGGATTTCTTTGACTGAAATGCCTAGGGAATTAGCTCGCTCTTTGAGGCGGTTTATCTGGTCCTCGATTGACTGCTCCTGCCGATCCTCGGACTCAGAGGATTTGCGGGCGTACATGAAATATTCAACGTTTGTAGCCATATAATTGGGTAATGTTAATGCTAAGGGGTGTTGCTGTGTTACCTTCTTCGTGGGGTAATTGCAAGTCCCTTAGAATGGCACGTCTTCAGCTTTGATCTCGTTTTCTACGTTGGTACTATCTACCACCGACTCTGGCGCACTATTTATTTCCTCAGCTTTATCAAGCTTTCTTATGGCAGTTGTTGGATATGTCAGGAGTTGCCGACGATCGTTCGGATCAGGTTCCTGGAAGATAAGGCCAGCAGATTCGATATTTGGCAGGTAGTCATAGCGGAGCCTGAACATGCCCAGGTTGCCGCCATAGACGTGGGCGTATTTCTTGAGAATATCTTGTCGGCTAACACCCATCTTCTTTTCTTCAGTTACAGGCTCGCCGAATTCATCGACCTGATCTCGATTCCACAAAGGAAGAATGATCTGCGAGTAGAACTCATAAAGATACGGAGATATTTCGAGTTCTTGAAACAGCGATATCTTATCCCAAATCTCAAAGCCCGTCTCGATGTCTTCCTTGGAAGCATAGAGCGTTGTGCCTTCACGCTTGCGATGCCAGACATTCAAAAGAACAACCGATTTGATGATTGAGTAAATACGTTTTATGTCGCGCTGGTTTCTTGGTTGCGGATTTTTTATGTGAGATAGGAATCGTTCCTGTACGGATTTCTCATCCTCAATGATGATCTCATCTATACCTTCAGTCTTGATTGCTGCGATACGTTTAATAAGAGCTTTGCGAAGCGGATTATCATTAAGTTCCTTGTAATATTTCTTTTTGTCCGACTCTTTACGAGAAGACTGGTGAATACCAGCAAATATTTTCTCCTGGTTTATTTCAGGACTGAGAAGCAGGAAACGAGTCATTTCTTGTTGGTCCATTTTTGCATTAGCCGAGCAAAATATGACTGATGGGAAACCTCTAACAACAGCAGTCTTTGTTTTGGTCCCACCTTTTTGCGTTTTGTCGGTAATTTTATGTCTCGTTTCTTTCTCGTCATGAGAAAGGAGCGAACGGAGTTTCGTAAGTAGCGTCGCATGTGGCATATCTAGGAAGATGATGATTTTTCTCGAGAGGTCGATAAAGTGCTCATTCGTTTCCTTTTTATACACACCGGTCTCATGGAGAAATGACGTGGGTGATGCGCCAGCAAGCTTCATCACGTCCTCCTGCGGAAAGAGGTGAGAAATCTCAAGCGGAATGAAGCTCTTGCCGGATGACGATGGAGCGTTGAAGCTGATATTGAATTGCGCGTTATCGGTGTACGCTGCAAGCATGGCAAGAAATGTAATGATTTTATTCCCGTCATCTTTTTTGATAGTGAGGTCCAGCACCTGGCGGACCTGATCGAGTGTAATTGGTTCTGGTGGAGTAATGCGCTCCTTAATTTTGTTGAGTTCCTCTTTGATTGTAAGTGACTCTAGGTTCTGATTCATGATTTTGTAATTTATGTGTTAGTAATGGAAGCGTCTCGAGGCGTCGCCTTTGGACGAGTTCGTGTTCTTCCTTGGTCATCGGCTTGTAGACGAGCTCCATCAGGCGCAGGAGTTGAGTCCCTTTTGCTAGGGCTTCCTCTTTGCTTATATCCATTCCAAAGCGAGCTTTGTAGAGCTCCTGGAACTTCCTGATGTCCACGTCCAAAAGCAACATGGCTATTCCGAGTAAAGCTTGTTTTTCAAAGCCTTAATGCTATCGAACATGGAACGTGCCTTCACCTCGACCTCGTCAGTGAAGTACTTGTTGGCGTACTCCTCGATACGAGGCTCGCGCTTAAACATAAAGAGGGCTTTGCGTGGATTGTCGCGGTCCAGAGATTCAAGTTTGAATCCGAGGCACAGCAAAAAGCTTGCACAGCCCAAGTCGTATGTCGTAAAGACATCTGATGGATCTACGGAATCGTCCGAGGACCATCTGGTTTTCTTTTTGATCATGGGTAATGATAATTATTGGTAATGAATGCTCTAAACAAAAAGCCAAAGCATCGTGCTCTGACTTTATTCGTTTGCACCCGAGAAATGGACGGAACGATTATGGGTTTAATGTGGGCTCAATGTGCCCGAGGAGATTAGGGCGAAAGTTTGTAGCCAACACCTTTGATATTTTTGATGATGTCTTTATTTTTTGCTGACTTTGCAGGCAGAATGCCAAGCACCTCTTTGAGGTTGCGGATAACAAAGGTGAGATTGCGCTTGGTAGTTTTGGAAACAGATTCGCCAAGGATATCGGCGTAGGAGATCTGTTGGTTTTTAGCTGTAGCAAGTTTGAGAATCGTCTCGAGTTCCTGGCTCTTTGGATTGAGAACCGCTTCGATGGTATTCAGGCTTACTGCACCGGTATGCTTATGTATTGAAAGTTTGTTGGTCCCAATTTCTACGGTAACTAGATCGTTGTCGGCTTTATTTTCATGTAAATGATTACCAAAAGTGCTTATCACCCAGAAGCTAACCGCCTTACCAATGACGCTGAGATCTTTGATGAGGTCATCTTGCTCGAGCTTTTTCAAGACGAGTATCTGCTCACTTACGGGGAATGAGGGCTGATCCTTGAGCTGAAGCTTCAAAATACCAGCAGGACTTATTTGAGCCCTTTCATGAATTAACTCTTTGATGAATTGTAATTTTTCTCCAGCCTTCATTTATGGTAATAGTAATATTCCATTAATGTACTCCTTTTTAGGCATTTTTCCAATATGGTGAGCCATACTGTGGGGTGGAGTTGACAGAACCCGAAATACGTTGACAAATAGGCTCTATTGTGATATACTTGTATGAGTAAATGAACCTTGATAGATACTTGCGTGGTCATAGCGAAAAGTGGCTTAAGGATAGGCCTCTCCTCGCTATGACCATACCGGCCCATAGTGCCTCCTCGGCATAGAGGGAAATCAAATACGAAAGGATGACACCATGACACAGATCATGACTGCAGCCGAAATGACCGACGGCCAAATCGAAAACGCCGTCAACAAACTCCGCGACGCGATGCGCAAGCATCGTTCCGAGATCACCTCGGATGTCGCTCAACAGGTTCTCGGAGTCGAGAACCTCGGAATGATGATGTTCACGCCCTTCCGCGAACGCGCTGAAGCGGTCTCGAACCTCATCGTCCGCACCGCCAAAGTGAATCGCAGTCGCTCTCAGCAAGAGGCGATCGAAGCCACTGGCCGCGCGCAATACACCGACCGCAAGGTCGTGGATGCGATGCCGAAAGGTGAAGGCGATGAAGTCGAGGTCGTGTTCTTCAAACCCGATCTCTCCGAGCGCAACGGTTTCATCTCCGATGACGACCTCGAAAAGGAGTTCGAGCTGCGTGGCCTCAAGCCCGCTGACCCGATCTCCGTCGCCGCCGTGAATGAAGCCGATCCCGCCTTCGCCGATGAGAAGCCCCACGGCACTCATTGGAAAGATGCCAAAGGCAACTGGTGCTACGCCACGTTCAGCCGTTGGTACGACGGGCGCCGGGTGCTCGTCTACCGCCTCGGCAGCGGCTGGGACGGCTTCGGGTGGTTCGCCGGTGTTCGCAAGTAGTTCTCAACACTAAGTCGCTTTGGACTCCGGTCCTTAGAAACTTAGTCCTTAGCCCTGCATTCAATTAATTTTGGATGTGGGGCTAATTTTTTTATATAAAACCAGTTATACTTATGTCGGCAGTAGGTGAATATGCGGGCGGTTACGGCTTCCCGCTACCGAACCCAGTATCCATGTATCGAGAGTATCCACGGTCACGGCTTTGGATAGAGTGGTGCATGCAGACACTTCAAAAAAATGAAGCTACTTGGTATGGAGTTTTAAGGCATTACGATGCCGGATTCGATACAGCCTTGAGAGTATTCGAGGGGCAGTGGAACAGATGAGACTCCATACAATGCTACGCCACGTTCAACCGTTGGAACGACAAGCGCAAGGTGAACGTCAACCGCAACGACAACGACTGGAACGACAACTGGTGGTTCGCCGGTGTTCGCAACTCACTTCATTTCTCTCCCTACTTCTTGGGAGAGTTTTGTTTTGTAAGCTGACCGTTCCATCCACCGAGCATCCTTCCAATTTCTTCAAGCATTACAGACAGGGTGATATATTTTTTGTCATCAAAAGATTTTGTCTCCCAAAGAATCATGAGAAGCACGCGTAAAGTATCTGCTTTCTTGATCGCCAATCGGACATACGGATGCTTCTCCTCACGTGATAAGAAACTTGCAGCAGAGATCGCTTCTATAACTTCGACAAATAAAGTATCAATACGTTGACCGAGAGAGTGTCTGTGTGTCTTCGGTATATCCTGATAAAATCTGTACCACGTCAGATAAGCACCCTTGACCTTGTTTAAAACGGGTAAAATC
>JBAXYC010000041.1:0-6335 GCA_037127615.1 bacterium
ATCTGGGGCTTTATTACGAAATACAAAAAGACATCTATTGCAGTGGTGATCGTCCTCATCCTCGGTGGATGGTATTACTACAGTAAAGCTAGCTCAGCAACCGTGACGACCTATACAGTCCGCCCAGTTGCTCTCGGCACCATACGGACCACCGTTAGCGGTACTGGCCAGGTATCGAGCTCCCAGCAAATCACCATAAACCCAAAGGTTAGTGCGGCAGTTACGAGTATAAATGTAAAAAACGGTGACGAAGTCACTGCGGGCCAAGTCATCGCCACTCTCGACAGCACTACTGCCGGATTTTCATTACAAAATGCACGGATTTCACTGGCAAAGCTCCAGAGTTCAAACCCGCTTTCCGTAACAAGCAATCAAAACAGTGCTGATAGTGCAAAGACCTCCCTCGACCAGTCGTATATCAGCGCTTTCAACACACTGACAAATAGCTACAATGACATGAGTCCCGTCATCAACGGTCTCAACAGTATTTTCTATAATCCATCAACATCTCCATATTTCAACGACTCTTCCCTCGTAAATCAAAGCTATGGGACAATAGCTGAGCAATACAAACAGTCTGCTGGAGTCCTCCTTGATCAAGTAAAAAATGATTATGCAGATTTTCGAAATATATATTCTACTGCATCTATTCAGTCAACAAGTACGATCAAGTCAACACTGGTCCAAGAAAACACTGTCGTTCAGAAACTGCTCACATCACTAAAGAATGCGTCGATCGCAATCAACTTCATCATCAACTCGACGCCAAAACAAAACCAAACGAGTGCAATGACGACAGATCAAAATAACCTCACGACTTGGATCAACACTGTAAGCCAAGACAATACATCCATCTCAAGCGCGATTTCGTCTATCGATAGCAATACCCGCAGCTACAATCAAGCGGTCGCTACATTAAATGAAGCTCAAACAAGTAGCGACCCACTTGATCTCGAGTCGGCCCAGCTTTCACTTGCACAGGCCCAGTATACATATGATGAATACACTATTCGCGCACCAATCAGCGGCGTCATTGGCAATGTCACCCTTCGCGTTGGAGATCAGGCGAGTGCATCATCTATCATCGGCACTGTCGTAACAAAAGATTTCATTTCTCATATTTCACTAAATGAAGTCGATGCGGCAAAAGTATCTGTAGGCCAACCCGTCAGCGTCACCTTCAACGCTATTTCAGGAGTGACTGCCACTGGCACGGTAAGCAATGTTGATACGATCGGTGCAGTTAGTCAGGGTGTGGTCAGCTACGATATCGTTATCTCATTCCATACTGATGACCCTCGGATCAAAGCGGGTATGAGCGTAAACGCCGAGATCGTCACTACTGAAAAAGACAATGTGATCATCGTGCCAAATAGTGCGCTCAAAACAGCTGGCAATGTCCAATACGTTCAAATACCTGCAGCTGGACAAACAGGAAGCTTCGTCATGCAGGTCGTGAGAAAGACAGTGACCGTAGGACTAACAGACACAACAAACACTGAGATTACAAGTGGTCTCAATGTTGGTGATAAAGTCGTCACAAAAACAGTTATTGGTACCGCAACATCGGCAACTCAGGGAAATATATTCAGCAGCCTCACCGGACGCAGCACAACAGGGGCGGGAGCAACAGGACGTTCGAGCGGAAGCTTTGGTGGCGGAACAACAGGTGGCACGGGTACACGCACGACGACAGGCACTGCCGCAGCAAGTGCAGCAACTGGAAAATAATATTCCCTATGATAGAAATCAAAAATATTACAAAAATATATGGAAAAAGTGATACGGAAGTCCGTGCAGTAGACGGCATCACCTTTACAGTAAAGGACGGTGAATTTGTTGCGATCATGGGACCTTCCGGATCTGGAAAATCCACGCTTATGCATATCCTTGGCGCACTCGATACACCGACATCTGGATCATATTTTCTTGATGGAAAAGATGTTTCAAAATTTACCGATGAACAACTCGCCGAGATACGACGTAACCATATTGGCTTTGTTTTCCAATCCTTTAACCTCCTTCCCCGCACGACGGTGCTTCGCAATGTCAGTTTGCCACTTATGTATGCAGGAGTAAAAGTAGAGGAGCGCGAAGAACGTGCAAAAAAATCATTGATAAGTGCAGGGTTTGATAAGAGTCATTTTCTCCATCTTTCAAATCAACTTTCTGGCGGGCAAATACAGCGCGTGGCGATCGCCCGTGCGCTCGTAAATAACCCGAGTCTCATCCTCGCCGACGAGCCGACCGGAAACCTCGATACGCGCACGGGCGAGATTGTCCTCGGCACGTTTCAAAAACTCAATCGTGAAAGCGGCAGTACGATCATCCTCATCACCCACGAACCAGACGTCGCTATGCATGCAAACCGCATCATCACAATACGCGACGGTAAGATCGTCGAGGACAAGATCAACCACCACCCAACGGTTGCTAAAATTTAATTAAAATTACATGACTCTTTCAGACATATTTCACGAAACATCATCGGCACTACGAGCAAATAAGGTTCGCTCGGGGCTTACCATGCTCGGTATCATCATCGGTATTAGCTCTGTGATTGCTATGATTTCTATTGGCCAAGGTGCACAGACATCTATCCAATCAAGCATCCAGTCTATCGGCTCAAACCTCATTATGGTCATGCCTGGCGCCCAGCAGACACCTGGTTCCATCGTCAATGCTGGCCGTGGTACCGCACAGACACTCACCCTCGATGATGCAACTGCGATCCAAAACCAAGTCCAGGGCGCAGCTGCTGTTGACCCAGAAGTTACTGGGAGCAAGCAGGTCACCTATAAAGGTACAAACACCCGCACGACTATCGTCGGATCAACCCCCGCGTATCAAACTGTACGCAACGTCACAGTTGCAGAGGGCTCATTTTTTACCCAATCTCAATCCTCTAGTGTTGCGCGAGTTGCTGTCATTGGGCCAACTGTCTTCAGCGATCTCTTCGGCACAGACACGACAGACACTGCGATCGGTCAACAGATCAGTATTGGAGGAAATCCATTTACTATCATTGGCGTTACCACAGCAAAAGGCGGTAGCGGATTTAGCAATCAAGACAACCAGATCTTTATTCCGATCTCATCAATGCAGCAACTTTTTACCGGAAATAAATACGTCTCGACGATCAGCGTCCAGGCTGATACGAGTGCAGACATGACAAGTGTACAAAGCCAGATCACTACCCTTTTGCTCCAGCGTCACAATATTGCTAATGCGGCAAACGCAGACTTTAGCACACTTAACCAGGCAGATATTGTCGCGACCGCGAGCAGCGTAACCAGCGTTTTCACCGAGCTCCTTGCCGCGGTCGCAGGCATCTCCCTCATCGTCGGAGGTATCGGCATCATGAACATGATGCTCACCACTGTCACTGAGCGCACCCGCGAGATTGGTCTCCGTAAGGCAATCGGTGCAAAAAAGAGCGACATTAGCACACAGTTTCTTGTCGAAGCAGTCTCGCTCACATTTATTGGCGGCATCATCGGCGTTATCCTCGGCATGCTTATGTCATATGCCGTATCTATATTTGCAAATATTCAAACAAGCACTTCTCTCAATTCAATCCTCCTTGCGTTCGGTGTATCCGCTGCTATCGGTATCATTTTCGGATACTACCCTGCACGCCGAGCAGCAGGACTCAACCCTATTGAGGCCCTCCGCTACGAATAACGGCAGGTTTCTCCACACTGGATTTATTGTACACCACATGGTATGATACTTAACATGTTAACTTTAGCTTATTTAAAGCCTTAAAATCACTGTATACATGACATCACACCAAAAGAAAATCGGATTCATCATTGGAGCGGTCATTGCTGCGATAGCTATTGCGGCAGTTACTATCCTGTTAATCCCTACCACAAAAATTCACTTTAGCGCTATACAAGTAGAGCGCATGGACCTCACGGAGGCGGTCACCGCTACTGGCCAGGTTGCTGGCGATGAAAATGTCGCCCTTGCATTCGATACCCCAGGTACTGTGTCTTTTGTAAATGTACAGGCTGGGGACACTGTCTATAAAGGCCAGATCCTTGGTGCCCTTTCTTCTGATATTCTCTCTGCAAATCTTGAAAGTGCTCAAGCAAATGTCATCGCCGCTCAAGCTCAGCTCACACAGCTTCAGCGCGGAAATCGTCCAGAAGCGGTTGCCGTCTATAGCCAAAAAGTAAGTGATGCCGGCAGCAATTTTGCCACGGCAATTCACGACTCATATCTAAAAGTCCAAGACGCGCTCAACAATAAAACCGACGCCCTCTTTACCAATCCCCAGTCGACGAATCCCGTCATCAATGTGTTCACCACAAATGACACTGTAAAAAACAACATAAATAACGAGCGTCTCATCCTCGGTGAAAAGCTCACTGCGTGGAGTGCTATTTCTGGAAATGACTACTCGACATCAACACAGACGCTCGCAAACAACACGCTCAACTATGCCAAAAAGTTTTTTACGGACCTTGCAGCGATCACGAGCAACCTTTCCATGGGCAACAGCGGTTTGAGCCAGGCACAAATCTCTGCAGACGCGACGACTGTAAATAGCGCCGCGAGCGAGGCAAATGCTGGTATGGGCGAGTACATTGGTGCTCTCGCTGCATATAGCGAAGCCAACAACGGTCTCACGCTCGAGGCCGCGAGCGGCACAAATGAAGACGTACAAACGCAGTCAGCAAAAGTTGCAGCTGCTCAGGCACAAGCCGACCTCGTCCAAAGCCAGATCAACCACACGGTCATCCGTGCTCCATTTGACGGTGTTATTACTTTTGTAAATGCAAAAGTCGGTGCTGTGTCCGTGACCGGTAGTCCCGCATTTGGCATCATTACTAAAGGCCTCAAAATAGAAGTTCAGGTCCCTGAAAATGCCATTTCAAAAATCACGGGTAGCAGCACCGCTATCGTCACACTTGATTCATATGGAGCAAGTACCACCTTCGCTGCGCTCGTAAGCCAGATCGACCCCGCAGAGACAGTAGTCAACGGTATCAATAGCTACAAGGTCACTCTTCAGTTTACAAATGATGACCCCCGCATTCGCTCAGGTATGACCGCAAATGTATCTATCGTTACTGGCAAGACACAGCAAGCTCTCGCCGTACCGAGCCAGGCTATTATCACAAAAGGTAAACAAACCTATGTTCTTGTCCAGGATGCAAACAGCAACTCTACACAGCAAGAAGTCCAAACTGGTATCACTGGTATAAATGGCTATACGGAAATCCTCTCCGGTCTTACTGAGGGTCAGACGGTTGCCTCCTTTGGCAACGGCGCCACAAATCAATAACTATTAATACAAATAACATTATGGAAAAAGAATCATTCATCAAACGCCTTTCAAAAAATAAGACTGCGCAGCTTGTCACGGGTACTGTCTTTGTATTACTTGTTATTCTTGGCACGGCATATTGGAAAATCAATTCATCCCGCGTTTATATCGATAAGTCTGATGTCCAAGCACCACAGATCAACCTTGCCCCTACCGCAGCGGGTATTGTTCAGCATATCCTTGTAAATGTTGGTGACCGTGTCGACGCAAATACTGTCGTTGCCCAGGTTGGTAACGAGCTCCTCAAAACACAAACTGCGGGTATTATCGTGAGCACAAACAACAGCATCGGCACACTCGCAGCTCCAGGACAGACTATTGTCAGCATGATCGACCCGAGCCGACTACGTGTTATCGGCCACGTTGATGAAGATAAAGGCTTGAGCGATATCCATATTGGTGAGCCCGCCGTCTTTACTATTGATGCGTTTGGATCAAAGCAGTTTAATGGTGTTGTCGACGAAGTCAGCTCCACTGCGCGCTCGACCGATGTCGTCTTTAGTATTTCTGACAAACGCCCGACACAAGTCTTTGATGTAAAGATCCGTTTTGACCAAAGCCTATACCCTGATATTAAAAATGGTATGTCAGCTCGTCTCTGGATCTACAAACAGTAGACATACCTTTCGTAGCTACTTTATTATTTAAAATGGAAAAATCATCGACAAAATGGTGGATACTCGTAACCGTTATCCTGGGAACATTCCTTGGTCGTCTTGACCAATCGATCGTAAATCTTGCACTGCCAAAAATGATCGATACTTTTTCGATTTCGATTTCTGCTGCCGGATGGATTGCTACTGCGTATATATTAGCCAATGCAATCTTTGTCCCCATATGGGGAAAGCTTGGAGATACTGTAGGGAGAAAGAAAATATACCTTCTTGGATTTGTAGTATTTATTATAGGAAGTGTTCTTGCAGGATTATCTTGGAATCTTAGTTCATTAATAGTATTTAGAATAATTCAAGCAATAGCTAGTTCAGCAGATTATCCT
>JBAXYC010000042.1:0-6181 GCA_037127615.1 bacterium
CAATAGAACGTTCTGAGTCTGAGTTGTTCCTGTATTTGTCTGAATGATACCTGTGTTTGGAGAAGAAGGATCAATTGTAACAATGAGGTTAGAATTATTCTGACCAGCATACTGAACATATGCACTAAGGCCTCCCTGTGGAGCAATACCCGTACCGATGTTCTGTGTGATCGTTACGCCTGTTCCGTCAACTGCACGAACCTCTGCGCGTGTAACGTAGATAGGTGTGCCTATACGGTTAGATGTAGCGAACTGAGCATGTAGAACGACTGTGATCTTCTTTCCAGCTGGAACAACGAGTGATACACCTGGGATAGTAAGACGATAGTCAGATCCGACTGTAAGTTCTGTGAAGTTTGCCTGTGTAAGACCAGAAACTGTAGCGAGTGTCGCACCAGTTGCTGCGTTATACAAAGAGAAAGAGTTCACGTACAACCAAGGGCGGACAGCAAAGTCGAAAGTCAAAGCTGAAACCTGCTCATCAGATGCTCCGGCCTGGAGATCATATGATGAAACATCAACTGCCTGACCGTCGTTAACTACTGTTCCGTTTCCTGTAAATGATCCAGGAGCGATTGTAAGTGATCCAGCTACTCCAGGAGTTGTGATACCTGTGAGGTTCTGGTTAACAGTAGTTGTTGTGTTTGTTGTAGCAGGAGCTGTACATGACCATCCTACTGGACATGAAAATGTCGAAGTAGTTGTGGTAACTGCAGGAGCACCATTCAACTTAGCGATCGTAAGAGGTCCTACGAAACCTGTTGAAGGGAGACCTACGCTAGCCTGGTATGCAACAACGGCAGCCTTTGTAACCTTTCCGAAGTATCCCATTGATACACCAGCTGGCATTGTAAGGAAACCGTTTGAAACCAACCATGACTGAAGTGCTGTAACATCAGCGCCTGTGCTTCCTACTGTAAGGTAGTTAGAGAAGGCGTATGATGCGCTTGCGCTTGATACTGATGCAACTGCAACGAGTGCCAATGCAACGATGCTTGAGATGATAACTTTCTTCATAATAATTTTATTTTTTATAATTTGAAAACATTACTAATAATATGACTAATAATTATTTACACTATTCCTCGCTGCCTAGAGTATCGACGCGAAGCAACGAGAATAGGTCTCGAATGGAATATAGACATGCAACCGGTATCAGAAAGAGTGGTGGAAAAGGATTGTCTGGAGAGTGTGTCCTAATTAAATTTTCAAAGTCCGTTCGGTCCGAAATGATGGCCTGCGGCATTACGGATTTTACTCCGTGTGTTGCAATTATACCCCATCGGGATATAGCTGTAAAACAGCCCTACAGCCTCTCATGTGGATAACCCCTTATTTCTCCCCGTATTAGGAGCTACATATGGGCTTTTTCCACTCGGGACATACTATACTAAACCACCCCGAAAGTCAACCAAACGGTGACATGCCGAGCATACATATATATACGACTATATACACTATATATACTACTCTATAGCCGTTAGATAACGAGTAAGGTGACACTAGACTACACCAACGAATACGTGCTCCATCGACGCTCCCCTTCTTTCTTAATAACCCCATTTTCAACAAGCTCGAGAAGCTCACGCTGAATTGTCTTCTCGCTGCACCCATGAATAACTTTTACAAAGTCCTTTATAGTAAGGTTTGATTGTTTTTGAAGTAGGTTTGTGATGACTGTCTTACGATCATTCTTTTTGTCCTTTATGGCAATCTTTTCTTTCTTTTCTATCTTTGTAGCTCGTGCACTCACCACCTCTGGATGTCCTTTATTTATATGTCCTATAGTTGTTTTTAGGTTTAATCGTCCTTGAGGTGCAGTACCTCCGACAGTATCGCCTCGTGCCTCCATTTTAAAATCTGTCCTAAAGAATGAATCCGAGAGAATATACCCTGCGCGTTCTGTATCCTCAAGAACTTTTTCCTTCAACAACGAAACAATGCCCTCGATCTCTATTTTTAGAATAGTATGATTCATATCAGAAATAAGTCCTGCAAGTGAGGAAATATTGAGTAATGTAAGTGTCTCTAGGGATACAGAAAAAAGTGACTGCAAAATGCCATTTTTGTCAGACGGTTCAATACTGTTGAGGGCTATCGCCGATGAAATCATCGTAACCGCCTTTTCACGCAATTCCCACTTCATAGGTTCAGTGTCCTTTAATAGACCTGACACGAGATACAGCGCGGCAGTAATCTTTTCTGCCTTCTTAAATGTATAGGTCAAATGAGACTGTCCGTTAAAAAAGCCTATAGATTTCCAGCTATTTGGTTCATTGAGTGGGGGGTTCATGTTTTTGTCTTTTATTAGTTAAAAGCAGTTTTATAATGTCTTTTATGGAAAAACGAGGTCAAATTTATGTCCATTATATATCGGACACTTTATATATGTAAAGGCTTTTTTCTATTTATGATATGATTATTCAATAAAATCAATGGCAAAAAAACAAGACCCCACAAAGCGACTATGGAGCGATATAAAGACCGAAACATTACAGGCGGTTTCAGCAATCGTATCTTTTGTGCTCGCTTTCGTTTCATTATTAGCGTCATTCGGAAAGGCAGGATTTGTTGGTTACTATATATATGAATTTTTAACAGGACTTTTGGGTAAGGGATACTTTCTTATCCCGATCCTTTTTATTATGCTTGGAGGCGCTTTTCTCAAAGGCCTTCAGGGGAAACTGGAGTGGACAAAACTTATTGGTGCATTTCTTTTCTTTATCTGTGGACTGGGACTCATCGGTCTCCTTCCTGGCCAGCAAGGTGGCGTGATCGGCTACTTCATCTCTACCCCACTTGTTCACGTTGTCGATATCTATGCGACGACAATCCTTCTTTTTGCTGGAGCTATCATCTCTGTACTTATTATTTTTGAAACTCATTTTACACTTGAGAGTCTTGCGTTCTGGAAATGGTTTGCTGGTGCACTTGATGATCAGAAGAATAAAAATGGAAAGAAAATTGAGACCCTACCCATTCATAAGCTATCCCCTGAAGAAGAGGAGGAGAAGCTCGATCGCACAATCAAAGCTATCCAAACAAAAATCGACCTCGAAAAAAAAGGCTCAGCAAGTTCTGTCCCCGCAGCTGCGTTTCCTCCTAAGGAAAAAAAACTTGTCATAGCCGCATCCGAGTCCGACAATATGGACATGGCGAATACACAGCTCTTTAAACACTCTGGTAAACAGTTTGTCGCCCCTCCCCTTGCCCTTCTTGAAAAAGATAAGGGTCGCCCTGAAACCGGAGACATCAAAGCAAATGCAAATATTATCAAGCGTACACTTATGAACTTTGGCATCAATGTCGAGATGGATGAAATTTCGATCGGTCCGTCTGTTACCCGCTACGCCCTCAAACCCGCCGAGGGAGTAAAGCTCTCAAAGATTGTTGCCTTAAACAATGACCTCGCGCTTGCACTCGCCGCCCACCCAATTCGCATCGAAGCACCGATCCCAGGAAAGTCACTCGTCGGTATTGAAATCCCAAATTCAATCAAAACAACAGTCGGCCTTGGTACCCTTCTCGCTCAGGAGGAGTACCAGACATCTGAAAAACCACTTCTTGTATCCCTCGGAAAAAGCGTTACTGGTAAATCATACTTTGCGAACCTGGCCAAAGCCCCTCACATGCTCATCGCTGGAGCGACTGGTTCTGGAAAATCTGTTACCATTCACGCGGTCATCAATTCCCTCCTCTTCCGTAATTCTCCTGAAGCTCTGAAGTTCATCATGATTGACCCAAAGCGCGTCGAGCTTACTCTTTACAACAACATTCCCCATCTCCTCACACCGGTCATTACTGAGGCAAAGAAGGCTATCCTTGCTCTTAAATGGGCCGCGAAAGAAATGAGTCGCCGCTACGACACGCTCGAGAAGTCAAAAGTTCGTGACATTGATTCATACCAAAAAAGTAAAGGCCTCGAAGGTGAAACAATGCCGTACATCGTCATCATCATCGACGAGCTCGCCGACATCATGCAGACATACCCTCGCGAACTCGAAAGCGCCATAGTTCGCCTCGCCCAAATGAGCCGAGCTGTCGGTATTCACCTTATCATCTCAACTCAGCGCCCATCCGTAAACGTCATTACCGGTCTTATTAAGGCCAACGTCCCTACTCGTATCGCTCTCCAGGTATCTTCCCAAATTGACTCCCGTACCATTCTTGATACTGGTGGTGCTGAGAAGCTCCTCGGTGCAGGCGACATGCTTTACCTCGGTGGCGAAATGGCAAAACCTGTCCGCCTCCAATCCGCATATATTTCTGAAGGTGAAGTCAAAAAAGTCGTCAAATACCTCGTTAGCGAATACAAAGATGAGGTTATGGGTGAAATCAACTTCACAAACAATGGCTCTGCAAACGGTGCCGCTGGAGATGTTGGACGAGAGAGTATTTTCTCTGCCGACCTCGAAGCTGGTGACGATGATGATATAGAGGAAGATGATATGTACGAAGATGCTCATCAGACTGTTATCGAAGCTGGAAAGGCATCGACATCGTATATCCAGCGCAAACTCGGTGTTGGATATTCGCGCGCAGCAAAACTTATGGATATGCTCGAAAAGAACGGCGTCATCGGTCCAGCAAATGGATCAAAACCCCGTGAGATCATTGGAGCTGAAGGTGGTGCAAGTGAAAATGTTACGAATGACACTGTAGGAGCTGAGCTCGCAGACGACGCGCTTGAGCTCCCTACCGAAGATGAGACTGATAATGTAGACAACGAAGAAAATGACGATCAATCGAGAAACAATTAAACGCCTGCTTGTCATCCTAGCGATCGTCATCGTTGCTACTGTAATTGTTGCCTATTCATACCACGCATCCCGCGGCATCATTACTGGACCGACCATAGTCATTACTTCCCCGAGCGCAGGCGAAACGGCTTTTTCAACATCTACAGTATCAATAAAAGGTGTCGCAACTCGCGCCCAATCCATCAGTCTCAACGGTCGTCCCATACTCATTGATGAAAATGGTAACTTCCTTGAAAGTGTCGTTCTCTCACCTGGATATAACGTCGAAACCCTTCAAGGTATCGACAAATTCGGTCATGCGACCACCGCTTCCCTTCAACTCATTTATACTGTTAGCAAATAGAATAATTTGTAGACATCATTGTCTTTTTGTTGCAGAACTCTCGATTTTAACAAAATTTTAACAAATCTTTATCAGGATTTTATCGACCATTTTATATAGTTACAGGGTTCCTATTATTAGCAATATAATTATGTATAATAAAGACATAACCCTACAAAATATATGGCGAAAAAAAATAAACCTACAGAAAAGAAAATAGAGGAAACGGATATTGAGGAAACCACAAGTTCAGAGGAGACTATTGATGGCGCTGAGCTCGATAAAGCACCAAAAAAAGTCGTGGCTACGAAGGCAAACTCCCTTCTCGCTCGAAAGGACCCTTCTATTGGCATCAAAGACACGCTCGATGCTATTCGTACAAAGTTTGGAGACGAATCCATCATGAAGCTTGGTGAAAAACCAAAAGTAAATATAAACGCCATCCCTACTGGTTCTATTGGCCTCGATGCTGCGCTTGGCGTTGGTGGTATGCCTCGTGGACGTATTATCGAGATCTTTGGACCAGAGTCATCTGGAAAAACGACGCTCGCACTCCATGTTATCGCGGAGGCTCAAAAAAAAGATGGTATTTGCGCCTTTATTGATGCTGAACACGCCATGGATCCAGAGTACGCGAAACGCCTCGGTGTTCGTACTGATGAGCTTCTCATTTCTCAGCCTGACAACGGCGAGCAGGCGCTTGAAATCGTCGAGTCACTGGTACGTTCTGGAAAGATGGACGTCATCGTCATCGACTCTGTTGCAGCGTTGACCCCAAAGGACGAGATCGAAGGAGATATGGGAGCGTACCATGTCGGAAAACAGGCTCGACTTATGTCACAGGCTCTCCGCAAACTCACTGCAATCGTTGCACAAAGTAAGACTGTGGTTATTTTTATCAACCAGATCCGTATGCAGATCTGTATGATGTTTGGCAACCCCGATAATACCCCAGGTGGTAAGTCACTCAAGTTTTACACTTCGGTCCGCCTCGATATCCGCCGCATCGCCCAGATCAAAAAAGGCGAAGAGGTCATGGGAGGACGCGTTCGTGTGAAAGTCGTCAAAAATAAAGTTGCTGCCCCCTTCCGCCAAACTG
>JBAXYC010000043.1:0-6149 GCA_037127615.1 bacterium
GTGAGACGGTTGTTATCGGGTCGCTTGATGACTTGAAAAAATACAGCCATCCAAAAAATACATATTTTGTGCTTCGACATGGTGAAGCCGAGAACAATACAAAATACGTGATTAGCTCGAAGGCGGAGACGCAACATCATCTTACTGAAAAGGGGAAGGCACAGGTGCACGAAGCTGCTGAGTGGCTTGTCGATAAAAAGATCGATCTCATTTTCATGTCACCGTTTGTGCGTACTCGTGAGACGGCCGCTATCGTGGCGAAGCGACTTGGACTTACTGCAGATAAAGTTATCATCGAGCCAAGCATTCACGAGCTCAATGCGGGTATATATGACGGGATGGATTTCCGTGAGTTTATTGCTAAGCTTCCTTTTGATAGCCGCTTTGATGTGCAACCACCGCAAGGAGAAAACTATGCTGATATTAAAAAGCGCATGGGGGATTTTCTCTATAGTCTTGAGAAAAAATATTCTGGTAAACGTATCTTGATCGTCACACATGATTCACCAGCTTTTTTGCTGGTGGCCGCAGCGAAAGGTTTTGATCGAGAACATATTCTTGGTATTCGTGGCAATGCAGATCATTTTTTACAGAACGCCTCACCAATGATTCTCGACTTTGTGCCATTACCACACAATCATGAGTATGAACTCGATTTTCATCGACCGTACATCGATACGATAGAGCTTTCAATGCCTGCAGACGTCAATGGAAAGCCCGGACGCCGTCTCGTGCGGGTACCAGAGGTTTTTGATTGCTGGTTTGAGTCAGGTTCGATGCCGTTTGGCGAGGCTCATTATCCATTTGAAAATAAGGATATTTTTGAGCCTAAACCGGCAGGTCTTTCAGGTCTTTTCAAAAAATCTCGTGGCTACCCAGCTGACTTTATTGCTGAGGGTCAGGATCAAACACGTGGCTGGTTTTATTCAATGCTCGTCCTCGGCGTGGCTCTTTTTGGAAAAAGTCCATACAAAAATGTTATCGTGAACGGCCTTGTTCTCGCTGAGGACGGTCAAAAAATGTCAAAACATCTGAAAAATTTTCCAGACCTCATGCTCACAGTCAATAAATATGGCGCAGATGCATTGCGTTTCTATTTGCTTTCATCGCCACTCGTTCGTGCGCAGGAGTTTGCGTTTGCTGAGCGTGGTGTGGATGAAGTTGCAAAAAAACACATTGGCCGTCTCATGAACGTTGTTACTTTTTATGAAATGTATGCTGGTGGTGTAAAAGATATTGAGTCGAGAAAGGCAAACGCTGTGTCGACCAATCCTCTTGATCTGTGGATCCTTGCTCGACTCGCTGAGCTCACGGAAGAGGTGACCGCTGGTATGGAAAAATATGAGCTCGATCGTGCAACTCGACCTTTTATGGATTTTATTGATGATCTATCGACGTGGTATATTCGCCGATCTCGTGATCGCCTAAAAGGGGACGGCTTAGATAAGCAGGCGGCGCTCGCAACCACGCGCCGCGTCCTCATTGAGACCGCGAAGCTGCTCGCGCCGTTTATGCCATTTACTGCTGAGGATATTTATTTACGACTCAACGTATTTGCATCGACAGACAAAGAGAGCGTACACCTCGAGGAATGGCCTGTTGCGCACAAATTTGATGCAAAACTTTTGACTGAAATGAAGGAAGTTCGCCGCATCGCAAGTCTCGCGCTTGAAGCTCGTATGAAAGCAAAGATAAATGTCCGCCAGCCGCTCGCGAAGCTCTCCGTCAAAGGTGCAGCCATATCTCCCGAGCTCGCGGCTATCATCCTCGATGAAATAAACGTAAAAGAAATAGCTTTCGATGAAACTGCAGCTATTGATATCGAGCTCGACACGGTGTTGACACCCGAACTTAAAGAAGAAGGTGCAGTTCGTGAATTCATCCGCGCTATCCAGGATGCTCGAAAAGAAAAAGGGTTGACGATACAAGATCGCGCTGTGCTCACTATCGACGGTGACGCAGTTGTGACCGATTTGATTTCAAAAAATAAAGCGACGATTTCTGCAGCGACCTTGCTCAAAGATATAGTATTTAAAAAACTGGAAGGGGAGGAGGTGATGATTGCGGAGTTTAAGGTAAAGTTGGATATCAGTAAATAGTGTATTAAAATCAGGAGGTGTCACATCATATCTACACGACGCCAGGGTTTGTGGTTGAGAGCAACGCGTACGGCGAGGCGGGGAAATTTATATATATTTTTACACGTGATCTTGGCATGGTGGCCGGGGTAGCGCAGGGGGTACGCCTAACGCAGTCGAAACTTCGCTATCACGCGCAGGATTTTTCATATGCAAATTTTTCGCTGGTACGTGGCAAGGAGGTGTGGCGTATCATCGGGGCGGAGGCTATATCAACTGAGGCAAACGACAGTGGCCACAGTTCTGCCGGGCTAGTGTCGCCACTTTTTGCCCGCATTCTTAAAATATTGAAACGCCTTGTTCCCGGTGAAGAAAAAAATGAAGCGCTATTCGAGGTCGCTCTCGCCGCGCACCATTTTTTAAAAAATTCTGCTCCCGATGACGAGACTATCGCCGAGTACATCATCATGCTCCGCATTTTGCATCAGCTTGGGTACGTGCGCACAGTGCCCACACTTGAGCCGTTCCTTGTCGACAATTCATTTAGTCCAGATCTTTTTGCAGCGATGACGACGACAAAGTCTGCGGCTGCGAGGGAGATAAATACCGCACTAAAGGAGAGTCATCTGTAGAAGCACAGCCTCGTAATGTGGTATAATATTTCAATCATGCCTGCCGAAAATGACAATGACAGCAGAATAGAAAATCTCAAAGAGGGCCTCTACTCGCGAAATGCGCCGGATGTGCGCCGACATCACCATCTCCGTTTGCAGACGAAGGATTTCAATGTGCAGTCAGACTGGGAGCATCCGCCTGAGGAGGATTTTTCTGATGAGGATTTGAATCAGGAATACAAGAAGCCTGGCATGTCTTTTTTTACAAAGCTCCTGATCGGCTCTGCGCTCTTTTTCGTGCTTGCGCTCGGTATCGGGGCATACCTCATCTGGCGAGGTTCTGATATTGTGTCGGCGAATAATATTGACATCAATCTCGCCGGCCCGGTATCCGTGGCCGGCGGCGAGCCCGTTTCATTTACTGTGCAGGTTTCAAATAAAAATAGCGTTCAGCTCCAGGTGGTCAACCTCGATGTCCAGTATCCAGTAGGCACTGCAGATCCAGCCGACACGACAAAAGCTCTCAAGGAATACCAGATCCTCATGCCTGACCTCAATCCAAACAGTGTCGACCAGCAAGCTATCAGCGCAGTCCTCTACGGGGAACAAAACAGCACAAAGACGATTAAAGTGGCCGTCGACTACCGCGTGCAGGGCTCGAGCGCAACCTTTTCAAAGGAAAAAGATTTTGACATTTTGATCAATTCATCACCGCTCACCCTTTCCGTCAACTCATTTACAAAAGTAAATTCAAACCAGGAGCTCGACCTCGACGTATCAGTTGTTTCAAATTCAAATCAAGTTGTAAAAAATCTTTTGCTCAATGCAGTCTATCCTTTTGGTTTTAGTTTTATATCATCGACTCCGACGGCTCTGCAGGGTAATCACACAATATGGTCTATAGGGGATCTTCCACCACACGGTAAACAAACGATTCATATTAAAGGAAAAATCCAAGGTGAGGATGGAGATGTGAGAGTGTTTAGGTTTGCTGCAGGCGCCCCAGCTCAATCAAACAGCACAGTAAAAACGATCGGCACAGAATATATTGCCACGACACGGACAGTTGCTATTGAAAAGCCGTTCCTCAGTGTAAACCTCGCGCTTGGCGGCGACACATCAATACAGGATTTTATTGGTCAGTTTGATCAGTCTATCGACGGACAGGTTTCATGGTTCAATAATACAACAAGCGCTGTCATCGACGGAGAAATCCATGTGAGCCTCGCGGGCAATGTTCTCGATAAAGGATCGATCGACCCACGCGGCGGCTACTATGACTCAGCAAACAATCAGATTGTTTGGAACAAAGTCACAACTCCACGACTTGGGTCTATTGCCGCAGGGGACGGGGGTACAGTTGCATTTTCATTTACTCCTCGCAACTTAAGTACAAAAAGCAATCCAGTTACAAATCCACAAATGACACTTGCTGTGAGCGCCAAAGCAAACCGTATTTCCGAGACGAACGTTCCAGAAGAAATTAATTCTAGTGTAAGCAGAAATATAAAAGTGTCGTCGAATGCGGCGCTTGCCGAGGAGGTTGTTCGCTCGATAGGTCCATTTGCAAATACAGGTCCGATTCCTCCAAAAGCTGAGCAGACTACCACATATACAGTTATCTGGACTGTCTATAATACGACGTCGACGCTCGATGGGGTGCAGGTTGTTGCGACATTGCCTCCATATGTGAAGTGGTTGGGTAATAGCAGCCCAGCTGGAACTGACATTTCGTACAACAGCGTCAATGGACAAATCACATGGAATATTGGTAATGTAGCGGTATATGCAGGACAAGGTAGTGGTAAGTATCAGGTCGCGTTCCAGCTCGCTTTCAATCCTGGTGCTGACCAGGTTGGCAAGTTGGGGACACTCGTTGGGCAGGCTGGACTCACCGCCCGAGATGATTTTACGGGAGCAACGATCAATACAACTGTCCAGCCACTGAGCACTCGATTTAGCACAGACCCAAGCTTCGTCGATGGAAATGAAATTATCGGCCAGTAGTCTATTCAAAAAATCCAGCAAATTAAATCTAAAAAAATGAAAAAAGAACCCACAATAGAGAGAAAAGCAGAACAAGAGAAAATGGAAAAAATAGTTTCACTCGCAAAGCGTCGCGGTTTTATTTTCCAAGGATCTGATATCTATGGGGGACTTGCTGGTACATATGACTATGGTCATCTTGGTCTCGCTCTCAAAAATAATATTAAGCAGATCTGGTGGCGACGTTTCGTCGAAGATCGTGAGGACACCTACGGCGTCGATGCTGCCATTCTCATGAACCAAAATGTGTGGAAGGCGAGCGGTCATGTCGGCGGTTTTTCGGATCCACTTGTTGAGTGTGTAAAATGCCACCACCGTTTCCGTGCAGACCATATTGTGGCTGATGCAAAGACTGGCGCAAAAAAATGTCCAGACTGCGGAGGCGACCTTGGCGCAGAAAAGCAGTTTAATATGATGTTCAAGACAAATGTCGGCGCAAACACTGACGAAGCATCCATTTCATATCTTCGTCCAGAGACTGCGCAGGGAATGTTTGTGAACTATAAAAATGTGCTCGACGCGTATCATCCAAAGCTGCCGTTTGGTCTCGTGCAGATCGGTAAGGCGTTTCGAAATGAAATCGCTCCACGTGATTTTATTTTCCGTCTTCGCGAGCTCGAGCAAATGGAAATCGAATACTTTGTAAAGCCAGCGGAGTGGAAGGAAACGTTTGAGCATTTTCGTACACAGGTCCATGAGTTTACGACAGAGATCGGTTTGATCCCTGCTCATGTCCACGAGCTCGAGGTTGCGGATGGAGACCGTGCACATTATTCAAAGCGCACGATTGATTTTGAGTTTGATTTTCCATTTGGCCGAAAAGAGCTTTACGGTCTTGCGTATCGTACCGATTTTGACTTGCGTCAGCATTCGACCGCGAGCGGTGTCGACCTCAGCTATTTTGATGAGGAAACAAAAGAGCGCTACATTCCGCATTGTATTGAGCCATCATTTGGCGTCGAGCGCACAGTGCTCGCTGTGCTCACAGAGGCATATCAAGAAGAGGAGCTGAGCTCGACTGATGCCGAAGGCAAGGTCACGACTGAAACTCGTGTTTTTCTAAAGTTTTCACCAAATGTTGCACCGATCAAGGTCGCTGTGTTTCCGCTTTTGAAAAATAAACCAGCCCTCGTTGACAAGGCACGCGAGGTTTATCTCATGCTCAAAAAAGAGCTCGCTGCCACGGGTGTCCATGGAGTGGAGTTTGATGACAATGGTAACATTGGCAAGCGTTACCGCCGTCAGGACGAGATCGGTACACCATACTGTGTGACCGTCGATTTTGATACCGTCGAAAAAGATGCAGGCGTTACCGTGCGCAACCGTGATACTGGTAAGCAGGAGAGGGTGGCGATTTGTGACTTGCTCAAAAAGATTACATTAAATTAGTTAAATTTATGCTTCTTAATTC
>JBAXYC010000044.1:0-5896 GCA_037127615.1 bacterium
CCTCGTGGGGCGCTATCAGGTCATCCACCAAACAGGAAAAAATAATTTTGCAGAAGTAAAACAAACTGTCGGTGTCGTCCTCAAAGATAATCCGAATGCAAGTCGCTATCACCCGATGGAATACCTCGACGTCCTCGCAATGCGTATGGCAGCGGGTTGCGCCAGTGTTATCATCTCACGCGCAGGATCATCTATTTTTGAAATTGCATCATGGGGAGTGCCCGCCATTATCATCCCACTTTCAGAAGAAGTTAGTCACGATCAGACAAAAAACGCGTTTGCATACGCTCGTTCTGGTGCTGCAGCGGTGATCGAGGAACACAACCTCAGCGCACATATTCTCGTCGCCGAAATTGACCGAATTATCAACAGTCCAGCCATCGGAGAAAAGATGAAAATAGCGGCCAAGGGCTTTGCTCGTACGGATTCTGCCCAGAAAATCGCTCAAGTTGTGCTTGAAATCGCCCTCGAACACGCCTAGTCACGTACTGAGCCCCCGTGGTATACTATTGGTTCAACGTAATTATTAGCCAATAAAAAATTAGTAGCGAAATTAATAGATAAAAAATATATGCAACCAAATGAATCAGGCGTAAAGCCATGGCAGTGGATTGTGACGGTGATCGTAGTGATCGTTCTTATTATTCTTGGTTTCTACATTTTCAATGGAAAGAGTGCAGCTCCTGCTTCGACAGAGACACCAGCAACAACTGAGACAACGACATCAAACAATGCAAACGGCATTGCAGTCTCAGATCAGTTTCCTGGAAACATTGTTTATATTTCATCTGTACAGCTCGCAGCTCCAGGCTTTGTTGCTATCCAGACAAATAGCAATGGCACTCCCGGCAAGGTGATTGGCTCACAGTATTTCAAGGCGGGCATCAACCCAGGCCAGGTCAACCTCACACAGAGTATGCTTGATGGATCAAGCTACTACGCAGTTCTCTACAGTGACACAAATGGCAATGGTAAATTTGACGCCACATCAGATGTTCCTGTAAAAGATACTTCTGGAAATATCATCATGAAGATCTTCCATGCTACTTCAAACGTTCAGCAGGTAAAAGGCTAGTTATTTAGAAAAACAGCACCATTGTGTTTCGAGAAACGGATTCCGTGTACTCACGGAATCCTCGGTCCTCAGCCTCTTCGGCTTGCGGATGTTCTCTCAACACAATGGTGCTGTTTTTCTATGGTAAACTTATCCTATTAATAAGATGAAAAACATCGACCGAAATAACCTTCATCATGCATACGGCATTGTCCGAAGCGAGACAACCGTGACGGATTTGCTGGCTTTTTTTGAACGTGAGCTCAAGCTTGCAGTAACTGGGAACCCAGACTTTTTTCATGGAAAATTTGAGACACTGACGATCGACGATAGCCGCAGAATAAAAGACTTCGCGCAGGCGAAAAAGTTTTCAGTAGACTTGCCGCGTATTTTTTTACTTGAGCTCTACGCTATCACGCACGAAGCCCAAAATGCATTACTCAAGCTCTTTGAAGAGCCCGAAGTAGGGAATCACTTTTTTCTAGTGGTGCCGTCATTTGATATCCTCCTGCCGACGCTTCGGTCACGCCTTTCTTTGCAGAGTCTTGCTACGGCTAATGGTGCCTCGGTCGGAAATATAGATATTGAGGCCTTTTTAACGAGCTCGCTCAAAGAGAAAATAGCTTTTGTGGACGCTCTCGCGGCAGATATCAGTGATGAAAAGAAGCTCAAGCACGAAGCCCTTACTTTTTTGAATGACCTTGAGAAATCACTTTACGTAGCCTTTGCAAAAAACCGGTCAGAACACGCTGCGGTTTTCAAGGCCATCGCACGCGCTCGCACCTATATGAACGACCGCGCCCCCTCTGTCAAAATGCTCCTCGAGTATGTGGTGCTGACGGTGTAGATACACCCACCTAGTGTTTTATAAGTTATTCACACACACCCCCTTTTTTTCACGAAAATCTTAATGTATTCGTGGTAAAATATATCTATGAAATCTAGGATCGTAGGGTACCTTGCTCTTGGTGGTGTTATTCTCGTGAGTGCTTTTTTCTTGTCTGCGTCGCAACACTCGACGTTTCTTTCTTTTTTTGGTTCAGGCAGGCAGACAGCGGCGGTTTCGGATTTTGATAATGTTCTTGCTGCTCACTGGAGGCTCAATGAGACCGGAGGTAGTACTGCAACAGATTCAGCGGGTTCAAATAGTGGTACCTATATAGCTGGACCTACTCTGTCATCAGGTGGTGCTACTTTTAATGGCTCAAGTCAATATGTCTCAGTACCCGATGCTCCCGCGCTCAATTTTGGCACAGGTGATTTCTCGATTTCCGCGTGGATCAATATCCCAACTTGTGAGGCGCATACAGGAGGTATTCTCAATAAAAATAACGGCGGCGCAGGAATATATTTCTTTGTAGGCTGTAATGGTTTTAATTTTACTGTATACGATGCTTCTGGTGGCTATAGAGCAGCTCACAATGGTAGTGGTGGTGTAATTCCTGACAATCAGTACATGTATGTGACGGCTGTGCGTTTATCAAATGAAGTTTATATATATGCAGACGGGCAATTGATCGCTACCGGTATTGATGGCACGTTGGCTGCCCATGACGTGTCAAACTCATTACCGCTCACGATTGGGGCAACCACTGTATCGTCAGGATATCTTCAGGGAACTATTTCGGATGTTCGTCTCTATAACAGAGCATTGACTCAAAATGAGATCACTCAACTTTATAATCAAGGAGACCAGTCACTTCCGATTTTAACTGTTTCTGCTCCAACAAATGGAGCGACTGTACTTGGCAGCGCCGTCACACTTTCGGCTCATGCGACTGATAATATTGGCGTAGCAGGAGTGCAGTTTAAGGTTGATGGAATCTCGGTTGGTTCAGAAGCGACGTATGGGTTGAATACAAAAAGCGTAACACCATCGATCATATGGGATAGCTCATCGGTACCGAACGGAAGTCATGTCATATCCGCCGTTGCTAGAGACGCGGCAGGTAATATCGGTACAAATAGCGTTACGGTCACAGTTACCAATGACTATGTTCCTCCAGTGATTTCAAATACGAGATTTTTGATTGAAAATTCCCCAGTTACACCGCCTATTGCTGCCAATACGCCATTTATAGGTATAGAAGTAACAACAGACAAAAATGCAAGTTGTAAATACGGCACTGATTCATCTACTTCTTACGCTAGCCTCGCAAACTCAATGTTGGGAGATGGGACACTTACACATACAGCAACAATTAACGTAACAAATTCCGCGACATTTACCTATTACGTGCGCTGTCAGGTTACTTCACTGGATCCAAATACAAGCGGGTATCAGGTCACGTTTTCAGTTTTGGCAGACACTGTCCCTCCAGTTATTGCTGGTGTCGGTACTTCAAATTTGCAACAGACGTCTACCAATTTAACTTGGTTTACGAGCGAACTCTCAAATTCTCAAGTTGAATACGAAGCAGCATCAACGTGGAGCGCTGGTTCGTATGCGCACGTTACTACGCTGGATACAAACCTTGTTAATAGCCACATAGTAGCCCTTCCAGGTCTCAGTCCTGCAACCACGTATCACTATAGGGTTCGATCTGCTGATTCAAATAGCAATACAGCGTTTTCTACGGATGCGACTTTTTCTACTGTTGCAACTATTTTGTCTTCAAAGGATACATATATTGCAAATATTACACAGGGAGATGACAGCGGTTCTTCGTGTGCAAATGCTCACTCGGTAGATTGGTTCAATGATTACAACCCTTCAACAACATTACCGATCAATTTTGGAGTAGGAGTAGGTCAAATAGGACCAGGGGACACTATTCATCTCTGTGGAACGATACAGAAAAGCTTGGCGCTCAATTATGATGGTCTGCCTGGAAATCCTATAACACTTTTCTTTGAACCAAATGCTCGATTGTCAGCACCTACGTGGGGTACTGATAGGTACGTTACGACGGTGGTTACGGGGGTTTCGAGTACAAGCACACATCCAGCTATGTACTCACCTAATACTCAAAGTGACTTGGCATATTGGGTAATTGACGGTGGCACAAACGGAGTTGTTGAGGCTACCGATAATGGTCTTTCAAAAATAGTGGGAGAAGTAAAGACAATCAATGCTGGGTTACAAGTAACAAATTGCGGTGCAACAGAAAATGGTGCAGTTTTTGGACACAACCAAGAATCTGACGGTATTTCACTCACCAATCCTACAGCTATTGAGATCAAAAATTTGACTATCAAAAATATGATGCAAATGTGGCCAAGCCCTTGTATGGAACACAGTGGTGCGGGTATCAGTTTGAGTGGCCAGCTAAACGATGTGAGGATCCATGATAACTCATTGAGCATGATCGGAAACTCGGTGGTTTTGAGTTGGTCCGGGGGTGTGAGCAGGAATGTCAAAGTATATAACAACTCGTTCCGTGATCAGAGTTTTGGGATTTTCGTCAATATTGGCAATGGAGCAGCTCCGGCGCAGGCATATGATTTTTCGATTTATAACAACACGTTTGATAACGCCGATACGTGGTATGCAATATCAGGTGTAGCACTCGAGTGGATCCATCAAAATTATATTTTCCTCAACTCGGGATCATCGGGGAGTGTCAACTACGGTTTGAAAATTTATAACAATACGTTTGGTCCACACAACGGTGTTATGTCAAATATGATACGTGAAACTACATACGATGGCCGATATGATCACACGACAATATTCAACAATCTATTTCTCAATAGTGGTTCTCGATACGATAGTACTCTTTGTCTCCGAATTGCGTGTATGTCAAACGGCTTTATCGGTGCATGGGGATATAATGATCAAATTTTCAATAACGTTTTTGCTTCATTTATCGGCCCTGATAATGCACCAAATGACAATGCGATAAGTACAGATAAAAATTCTGTTGCATTTAATAATATTTTTTATAATATGACTGCGGCATATAGAATGTCGCTGGATAGTCCTATGCTGAATAGCGACAATAATGCATTTGACACTGTGCAGACGATTACAACAGTTCGAGGAGTTGATGTAGTAGATTGGTTTACTATCGCTGATTGGAAAGCCGCGTATCCTACCTTTGATCGCAATAGTAATACGATACATCCATTACTAGATTCTCAATATCAGCCAACATCCTCTGATACTGCTGCGTTGGGTAAGGGTGTTAACCTCACGTCGTATTGTGGCCAGATCCCTGAGCTTTGTTACGATAGAAATGGTACTCATAGACCAAGTACCGGTGCGTGGGATATCGGAGCATATTATTCGGCTAGTGGTGGTGCGGCAGATACTACAGCCCCATCGATACCACAGAGCATTGTTGCTGAGTCTGTTTCAACTTCGGCCGTATTTTTGAGATGGACTTCTTCTACCGATCTCGGAGGTGTCTCAAAATACAAAGTATATCGTGACAATGTATATCTCGGTCAAACAAATACAACTACTTACAATGACTCTAGTGTGGCTGCCGGCTCGTCGTATGCATATACTGTCACTGCTGTTGACACCTCAAACAATGAATCAAACAAATCGACTGCCTTGAGTGTCAATGTCCCAACCGTCGGTCAAACCTCACTCTCCATCTCCTCTGGTCCTACCGCCTCCTCGCTCACCACCACAGGTGCCACCATCACTTGGACAACAAGCATCTCTGCCAACTCCCGTGTCATCTACGGTCTCACTCAACAAGCTTATGGTAGTGACACTGGTGTCATTGCAAATATGGCCACCGGTCATTCAGTTGTTCTTTCAGGACTTCAAGCAAATACCACATACCACTACTATATTCTCTCTCGTGATGGGTCGAATAATCTTGCTACATCCTCTGACCACACGTTTGCTACTCCTGCAGTTGGCACTATTGCTGACCAGAGTAATGC
>JBAXYC010000045.1:0-5647 GCA_037127615.1 bacterium
GGTTTCACCCGAGCCGCTCATTCGAGATAGTGAGGCATTGGTCATTACTTTCGCCAGTCAGTTTATCGAGATAGGAAAAGGGAAGGGTATCCTTTATGCGCATGTAGACGACTCGTTTGTACGAGCGTATGACTTGGATGCAGAAAAAATAAGGGCCCTCCTACCAAAATAGACGTTTCTTGCTTTCGGTGCACATATATAGTACAGTGTTTCCACGTTGAAAAACGTACATTATTCATAGATAGGAGTGAGTAATTCCTGATTGTCGGCTCTACTAAGCCATCTCAAACAATCCGGAGTGAAAAAATCACTCGTATCTGCAGTTAATCAATTTAATTAAGAATGCCAACCATTCATCAGCTCGTGCGCCGAAATCGAACACGTTTCGTTCGTAAGTCAAAGTCGATCGCTCTTACTCGTAGTTTCAATACGATCAAGAACCACCCAAGCTTTTTCCCAGCTCCATTCAAGCGCGGCGTGTGTATCAAGGTGACAACAAAGACACCAAAGAAGCCGAACTCAGCTATCCGCAAGATTGCCCGCGTTCGTCTTTCAAACGGTATGGAAGTTACAGCCTACATCCCAGGAGAAGGACATACACTCCAGGAACACTCAGTGGTACTCCTCCGAGGAGGACGCGTTAAAGATGTTGGTCTTCGCTATTCAGTAGTTCGCGGTGTGCTCGATGCAGTCGGTGTAGAAAAGCGTCGCAAAGGTCGCAGCCAATACGGAAACAAGAAGCCAAAGGCTGCTAAAGCTGCCTAGTTCCGGCCTTCTATTTAATCTAATATAAAAATCTATGCGAAGAAAAGTAAATAACAGAAATATCGTCGGTCCGGAAATGGTCTACAGCTCTGCGAAAGTAGGGAAGCTCATCAACTACGTCATGTATGATGGAAAGAAGAACGCCGCTCGCACGATCGTCTACGATTGTTTCGAAGCAATTAAAGAACAAGCAAAAGTTACTGACCCGCTCGAGGTTTTTGAGACAGCTCTCAAAAACACCTCTCCTGCGATGGAAGTTCGCTCACGCCGTGTCGGTGGAGCAAACTACCAGGTTCCTCGCGAAGTTCGCCCAGAACGCCGCCAGGCCCTCTCGATGAAATGGATTGTCGAGGCTGCACGTGGAAAGAAAGGTAAGTCACTTTCTCTCAAACTTGCTGATGAGATCATCCTTGCGTCAAAGAACGAAGGTGAGGCAGTCAAGAAGCGTGAAAACACCAACAAGATGGCCGAGGCCAACAAGGCATTCGCCCACTTTGCGTGGTAGTCGACGTAGTCTCAAATTTTTTACGAAGAAAAGCCCCGAAAGGGGTTTTTTCTATTGCGCTAGCTGGTCGAATAACTGGTTTCAATATAGGGTAACTTTAAAGTATACTTAACCCATTACAAAATATAATTTTAATTTATGATTTATCTTATTGTGTTGGTGTTGTTTGTGTACTTGTGGCATCGAACTAACGTCCTAAGTGACGAGATATCTGAATTAAAAAAGAGTAGTCAAGCAAAGACTGTTAATCCAACTCGTATCCCCACTCCAACACAGGCTATGCAGGCTGCAATGTCAGAAATGCCAATGCCAAAAGCTCCAGCGTCAGGAGCTGAAACAGTTGTACCTACGACTGTGGCAGCTGCTACGACCACGTCAACCATATCGATACCGACCCCTCCGGCAACTACTACAACCTCGGATACCGAATTCAATCTCGGTAGTAAAGTCTTTACCGCTGTGGGTGCTATTGCTGTACTCCTCGGCGTCGGGTTCTTTCTTCGCTATGCATTTGAAAACAACCTTATTTCGCAAGGATCGCGTGTTCTTCTTGGCTGTGTCTTTGCTGTCATCCTCATAGCACTCGGACATTACCTTAGAAAGAAATATGATACATACGGCACGACACTCATCGGCGCTGGATTTGGTGTTTTCTATCTTTCTATTTATGCGGCGTACAGTTTCTATCAGATTATTGATCCATTTTCAGCTTTTATCTACCTCACTGTTATTACCGCGCTCGCTGTAGCCCTCTCGCTCTGGTACAACTCGAAGCCCCTTGTCGGTTTTTCATTTGCAGGTGCATTTATTATGCCGTTCCTACTTCCATTTTCTGGCGATATTCATACACTGTTTATATATCTACTTATTATCAATGGGGGAGCACTTCTTATTGCGCGTTACAAAGTATGGCCTATCCTCACTGTGGGTAGCCTTGCCGGCACGTCTCTTATTTATTTGAAATGGATAACAGGGTCATATACTGATGCATTGTTTACACCGACCCTCGTCTATTGTACGCTCATTTTCCTTTCGTATTTCACAACAAGCCTCCTCAACTTTATCTATCGAGATCGAGATTACCAGGGTGTTGATGCCATCTTGCTTTACGGTACACCGATCGTTTACTTCTTGCTCAATACATTCATCATGAAGACAGAGGATAATGTTGCGTTACTCGCGCTCTTTGTCGGTATCTTTAATTTGGCAATGTTCTGTGTTGTGCGATTTGGTTTTGCAGAGATTGGCGAGCTCAAAAAGTTCTCTGAGGGAATTCTTTTGATGGCCGCACTCTTTCTCGCCGCATCGATCGGACTTCATTTTGAGGGATCATCACTTACGATCATCTGGGCGCTCCAAGCGGCGGCAATGGTGCTCATCGGCGACCTCATCAAGAGCAAGATAAATGCATTTGCAGGTGTTGGACTTTCGGTGATAACAGGTCTCAAGGTTTTCTTGGGGGGTGTCGTGTTACCAATCGGTTCCGTCGCCGTTTTCAACGGACGTTCAGCAACGCTACTTTTTGTCACACTGATGTACGCAGCAATATGGACCATATTCCATTTTGATTCATTAAAAGATGCAGCCACCGCAACATATAAAAAAGACGAAGTACAGGTGCCAAAATATATTGGTATTTTGGGAGTTTTTGTAACAGTCTTGCTCTGGATCAGTCTCGAGTCGTTTAGTTTCATTCATGATTATTATCTCTACTTGCCAATCGTATGGCTCGTCTACGTGCTCATCATGACGTCACTTTCATTCTATATAAATGAAAAACTTCCACGATTCCTGTCGTACTTTGTGATCTTCTGTGCGTTTTGTCTCATGATGATGGATCAATGGGTGCTCGATCCGTTGACACACCCACTTATTTTCAACGTGCGTGTACTCACTGCGATCGTCTTTGCACTCGTATCCGGCATTATTGTAAAGTTTATGAGTATATACGAGAACCAGATCAATGAGGGAGAAAGGGGGGTCAAAGGCGTTCTCCTTCTCCTTGCAAATCTATCAGTGCTCTGGGCCTTCACCCTCGAAGTCCTCTCGTACTTCAACCAGCAGCTCGCTGGACTCAGCAGTCAGGCGGCTGTCTCTGTTGAAAACACAAAACGTGTCAGCCTCTCGGTTTTCTGGCTCCTCTACGCGCTTGCGGGACTTGGAGTTGGTGTCTTCTGGAGATCTCTATTTGCGCGTTACTTCTCCATCGCGTTGTTTAGTATTACGATATTCAAGATTTTCCTCTACGATACAGCAAATCTAAGCGATGTGTACCGCTTTGTATCATTTATTAGTTTGGGAATCATCCTTCTTATCGTTGGTTTCGTGTACTACAAGTTCCGAGATCGTATTGCTGAGTTTGTAAAGGTCGCGAAATAGAGGGAGGAATAAAAACATATAAAAAGTTGACCACTGGGTAATAGTGTGCTATTTTACTTATGCAAAGATGGCATAGGTTGCTAAAGACACGTGGATTCCTTGCTGATACGGAAAGTAAAGAATCTAAGTGTGGACTACGCGATCGAGGCCTTTGCTGAGGTGTCTAATACGACGCCGATATTGCCCAACATACCTTGACTGGCGATGTTTGGAACATAAATTCATAATTGTGCTATATTTTGGGCCACTTCACTCCGTATGTGTCGTGGCCCTTGTTTTTATTTGATTATTTCCGCCTTTTACTGTATTCTAACGATTACCTTTTAACTTTGGTTTAGAGAGGCATTGGCGGGGATTTTTAGCACAGCCCGCGCATTTTATTAACAATATTTAATTATTTATGAATAGAGATTATCCACTAGAACGAGTACGTAATTTCGGTATTATTGCTCACATCGATGCAGGAAAGACGACGACGTCCGAGCGCATTCTTTACTATACCGGTATGAGCCATAAGATCGGTGAAGTGCACGATGGAAACACTACCACCGACTGGATGGAGCAGGAGCGAGAGCGTGGTATCACGATCACCGCGGCTGCGATCACATGTTTTTGGACACCGACGTACGACCTCGCTGGTGCTTCTACTAAAGAAGCCAAGGCGGCTATTCTCGCGGATAAATCAAAGAAGATCCGCTTCAACATCATCGACACACCAGGACACATTGACTTTACCGCAGAGGTAAAGCGCTCACTTCGCGTGCTCGACGGGGCAGTGGTGGTGTTTGACGGAGTGGCCGGAGTGGAGCCACAGTCAGAGACAAACTGGCGCTACGCAGACGATGGAAAAGTGCCACGTATTTGTTTTATTAACAAAATGGACCGCATGGGCGCGTCTTTCGAACGTTCATACGCATCTATCCTTGATCGTTTGACGAAAAACGCTGTCCGCGTCCAGCTCCCGATCGGTAGCGAGGAAAATTTCAGTGGTGTTATCGACCTTTTGAAAATGAAGGCGTATACATTTGCTGGTGAAATGGGAAATGAGATTACAGAAATGGAAATCCCGGCTGAAAACATGGAAGAGGCAAAGAAATACCATGCAGAGCTCATCGAAAAGATCGTCGCTGAGGATGATGTCCTTATGCAAAACTATCTCGACGGAAAAGAGATCTCTCTTGCTGACCTCAAGAAAACTCTCCGCAAGGCAGTGCTTGCTATCAAGCTCATCCCTGTTTTCACAGGATCTGCGTTGAAAAATACTGGTGTGCAGCTTGTCCTCGACGGCGTTGTGGACTACCTCCCATCTCCACTCGACATTCCACCAGTTCACGGACTCGATCCAGTCACTGGCGCGGAGATCTATCGCCACGCAGATGATAGCGAGCCGTTCTCAGCGCTTGCATTCAAACTCCAGAACGACCCATTCGTCGGACAACTTACATTCTTCCGTGTGTACTCAGGTACAATCGAAGCCGGTTCTTATATTTACAATGCAACAACAGGCAAGAAAGAGCGCCTTGGACGTATCGTTCGCCTCCAGGCTGACAAACGCGAAGAGGTGAAGAAGGTTTTCTCAGGAGAAATCGCCGCAGCTGTCGGACTCAAGGATGCAAAGACATCACATACATTTGCAGCTGAAGAGAACCCAATTCTTCTCGACCCTATCAAATTCGTTGATCCAGTGGTCTCTCTCCGCATCGAGCCAAAGACAAAGGCAGATCAGGAAAAGATGGGTATGGCGATGAAGAAGCTTTCAGATGAGGATCCAACATTCCGCGTCACATCAAACCCCGAGACAGGTGAGACTATCATCTCAGGTATGGGAGAACTCCATCTCGAAATCATGGTTGATCGTATGAAGCGTGAGTTCGGTGTTGAGGCAACTGTCGGTAAACCACAGGTGGCATATCGTGAGACCATCATGGGTACAGCAGAAGCAGAGCACAAGTACATCAAGCAGTCAGGAGGAAAGGGTCAGTACGGTCACGTCAAGAT
>JBAXYC010000046.1:0-5647 GCA_037127615.1 bacterium
CCGGACTTGGATGTGTCGGAAAAGACACGATCATCCTTGCGTTACCCAGCATCCTCAATGCAAACCCTGAAGGCGAACACACCGTCGATTTTCTCCGTGGCCTCCTCAAGCCTTTTACCGAAAAAGGTATTACAATTTCTATACTTGGTCGTGGTCTCTCGACTGGCTCTGAGCTCGAATACTCTGACGCGGACACCATCAAAAACGCTCTCAAAAATCGAGCGTAGCTCCTTACACCGTCGTTGTCAAAAAACATTGACTCACCGACTACTTTTGTGCTATAAATCGTTCATTAACGTAGCACAAACCGCAACTTAACAACTTCACAACTCAACAACAACTACAACTGGAGCGTCAACCTATGAAAACTAAACTCCCGCCTGTCGTGAAAAAAAAGTTCACGAGAAATATCCAACGTGATCAACCACATGCTGATCTTCGCGGTGTCACATTCGCCGGACTTGGATGTGTCGGAAAAGACACGATCATCCTTGCGTTACCCAGCATCCTTGAGCCGCTTTCAGGACGCTCATGGACCCCGAGTTCGATCGGGACACATGTCTGCAGAAAAATTGCGGACGAGCAGAACCCTCCAATGCAACTGAAGGAATTCTACGAACGGATCGCTGTCGATAAGAACTTCTATCCGGGGCTCGACCGCAAAATCGACTGTGCCGCTCTGGAGGAATGCTACAAGAGTGCCTCTGGTGAGGGTCCCTGCATCATCATGGGATCACGCATGATCCCAGCGCTCATCCACAAGCGCTATCTGGTCGCACCTCGCAACCCTGGCAGGATAATGAAAATTCTTTTCACCTGTGGGGAGGACGAGAGCGCCAGACGGATGGTAAAGCGTGAGTTCATGAAAAATAAACAGCGGCCGCCGACAGAAGAAGAAATCGCGGTGCACGCTCCAAAAGCCAAGGAGGATCTGCAGTATCGTGCGCATGTTGACGCGACGCGTTTTTTCGAAATCTACGGAATACACGACGTCCTTCGGCCAGAATACTTTGATGTCGTCATCCCCACCGACGGACTGTCGGCTGAACGACAGTTGGAGCTCACCTGTCAGGCCATCTTCAACTTTGTCCCGACCGACTAAACCTATTGTGCAGACAAAAGCAGGGCCGCGAAATTGCATTTCGCGGCCCTTTTATTTACCATTACTTTACTCGTTGGGGGTACCCGACGTAAGTGTCGCTAACCGGGTCGCTCCCTTAAAAAACCGCCGAGAGGCGGTTCTTTTATTTCAATGCGTCGATCTTTACCTGGAAGTATGGCTGGCGGTGGCCATTTTTCTTGAAGTAACGGCTCTTCTGCTTGAACTTGATGACGTCTACCTTTGCTGAGCGACCGATCTTAGTGATCGTAGCCTTTACTGCGGCGCCTGAGATGAATGGGGTACCGATAGTAGTATCAGAACCATTGTCCACGAGCAATACCTGATCGAAAACGACAGCGTCGCCTTCTTTGTATTCGCCAATGATCTTCTCGATCTTGATTTGTTCGCCAACAGCAACCTTGTATTGCTTGCCGCCGGTCTGTATTACTGCAAATTCCATAGTGGGAATAGTATATACTACCTGCTTAAAAAAGCAAGATAACAGCAAAAAAACAAGCCAAAATAGGGGTCTTCTAGATAAAGAAAAAGACCTTCGCAAGAGAAGCTTGCGAAGGCTTTCTCATGAAGGTCTATGATTTTACCCCACCTTCTATTTCGAAGGTTGTGGTTCCGAGTCTTGTGCTCTCCCTGCTGAGCCAGCCAAGGATCAGTTCTTTTGGGCTGGCATTTCCGCTCGGGGTTTCGAGGAAAAGAATCAGTTCTCCCATGGCAAATTGCGTTTTACCGTCGGCGAGCTGCGGATGCTGGTGGTAAAGCTCTCGTTGAGCAATCTCGTATGAGTGAGAATCCGGTTGACTTATTGAAGGCATCCGGAGAAGGAATGCGAGTATTTCGTAATCCGTTTCCAACGTGGCTGAGAGAAGGCGGCGCGTAACAACAGACATCACGGCGCTGATAGGAAATGTTTTTTTCATAAGTTGTAAAGTTGCTTCGGACGGGTTTGATTGTTTGTTTGACCGCAGGATTTAGTGGTATATTAGCATAATATAACTAATATGTCAATAGTGATCCTTTTACTCCTCGACATCCGGCTTCTCGAGCGCCATCGCCTCGATACCCACAAGCATTTCCCCCTTTTCAATACCCTCGGTCTTCCCTGCGATACGGGTCACATCCTTGTCGATCTTGCGGAATTCGCGGTTTGAGCTATTGAAATGATTTACAACCGTGCCGAGCGAAGTCCCGAGCTTTTTGTGATATTCCTCAAAGCTAGCAAGATGCTTGCCGAGGTCGCTCACCTGCTTGATGATGTCTTTTGCATCCTCCTCGATCTGGAGCGCCTTCAAGCCCTGGAGAACCGTCTGCAAAAATGCGAGGAATGACGTCGGCGAGACGATGAGCACGTGCTTGCTGAATGCATAATCAATGAGGTCACGGGTGTTGATCTTCATACCGCCGACTTCTGCCACGAGGAGGTCATAGTAAATAGCCTCATGCGGGATGAACATGAATGCGAAGTCCATTGTGCCGTTTGCGGGCTGGATGTATTTGGCCGTTTCGTCGATACGGTTCTTGAGATCGGTCTTGAAGGCTTTCTCGAGACGATCTCGCTCAGTCGGCTCCTTTTCGGCGACGAGACGGTTGTAATTTTCTAACGAAAACTTTGAGTCGATCGGGATGATTTTATCTTTAACAAAAACGACTGCGTCCACGATAACCGTCGCACCACTCTCGTCGAGGTGCGGAAACGGATACTGCATCGCATAGCTTTTTGGCGGCAGGACATTTTTCAAAAGAGTTTCGAGATAATACTCGCCGAGAATGCCACGCTGTTTTGGATTTTTCAATATATCTTGGAGACTCTGAAGCTGATCTGCAAAACCGACAACTTGCTTGTTCGTCTCATCGAGCTTGGTGAGCTTTTCCGTCACGTCGGACACAATTTTTCGTGATTCGCTGAATTGGCGCTGGATATTGTCGTTGACCGTTTGGCTCAGATTGCCAATCTTTGTATCAACATTTCTAGAAATCTCACTCACCTGACTCAAAATGAGCTTGCTCATAGCGTCTTGCGCCGCCGCGGTATTTGCGGCCGACAGGGCCGCCGCTGCTGCATTCGCGGCGGCGCTTGTCTCTGCAGTCGTATCCCCATTATTTCCTTTTCGACGCAATAAATACACCACAAGAGCAATATTTGCAGCCACTGCGAGAACAACAAGGACTATGAGAATAATTTCCATATATGGTATTATAGCAGTATAAAAAATATTCACCACGATTAACTTTCCAATACTATGCACGAACAAATAAAAAATCAGATCAAAGAAGCTCTCCGCGGCCACGACACTCTCCGCCTTGAAGTCCTCCGTAGCCTCACGAGTGCATTTACAAACCATCTCATTGCCAAAAAAAGTGCCGCTCCGACAGTCTCCGATGCCGATGCTACTGAAATCATCCGCAAGGCGGTGAAACAACGCAAGGACTCGATCGAGCAGTTTACTGCAGGTGGTCGCAAAGATCTCGTTAAAAAGGAAAAAGCCGAGCTTGACATTCTCGAAGCCTTTCTTCCTCAGCTCATGAGCAAAAAAGACATCAAGGTTATTATCGCTGCAAAAATCAAAAAAGAAGGTAAACCTGACAAAGCCAAGGCTGGCCAATTCATGGGTGCTATCATGAAGGATCTCAAGGGCAAAGCCGATGGTATGGATGTAAAAGCTGTTATTGATGAGATTCTCGGGTAATTCTCGGTCACTCAACACCCCAGCCGCCGCACTCTATTTCTCCACAGCACGCTGTTGACAAAACGCCTCTAAGGTGCTATAAAGACGCCAGTGCAGTAAACCACGGCCAACAGGCCAAAACAACAACAACGGAGAAATCCTATGAAGCTCATTACAAATCTGGTAGCTGTCGCAGTCGCGGCAGTCATCATCAGCGCGGTCGGCGGCTGCAAAGTGCAGGCGCAAACCATTACCAGCATCAACTCATCACAGTTCTCGACAACGCCTGCGTTATGGTCAATGATTTGGGGAAGTGACGCAACGGTCACCCTCAAAACTAATGGCATAATTTCAGGTGGTGACAATCCGTCGATGATTGCAGGTGGTGCCCCATACACGTCCGACATCTGGACGTTATCATTAATCTTCAACTCAGGTAGTGTTGCGGTGTCGGCGACATCGGCAAATGCGCCAGGACTCAACTGGAACGCAAGCTATTCCACCGGTTCATTAACACCGTTGAAAGGCCTGCTTTTCGGAGCAAATTACCAAGCGGATAATGGTGAAAGCTTGGCAATTGGTTCTGTCAGTATCAATAACATCCCACTTACCGGGACAGCACTTGCAAACAGCAGCCAGGGATTTGGCGGACTGTCAGTTAGTTCAACTACGGCAATCACCCTCGCCAGTTTCACGGTCAGCATTTCAACGCCGACTTCGTGGGAACGTCAGTTTGGCGGACAGCCGGCATTACTAAGCACACTGGTCATTCCAGCTGCAGTGCCCGAACCAGCTACATCCGCAATTGCTGGTATTGGACTACTTCTTACAGTAATGAAACTCCGACGGAGAATGTAAAATCTTTTTTTACGCAGGGGCCACGAGCAATCGTGGTCCTTTTTAATACCTACCAATTATTTTTATTTAAACAAGCGGCCCCGCCTGCGGTTGTTGTAACATTACTACCATTACTTCTAAGACAAAAATATGATGAGGTATTACTTGGATTTGCTACAGCAAAAGCATAATCTGTTGCTGAAAACGGAACTCCTGATATGCTTGATACACCAAACCAAAAATAAGTTCCTGTTGGAATTTTAGCAACAATATCCTTACAAATCGCATCCGCTTGATTTCCTGTCCCGTAAAGATAATCACAATCAGCAACAGTGCTTACAGTACAATAATTATTTGTTGATGCTGGATATGTAAAAGTTCCTGAGTTACAACCGTAACTTGTCGCGTTTACCATACCCACAGGAAGTAACGCAGCATATGAACCAGTATTTGAATATTGTAATTCGTAAGTAGTTCTCATTTGAATAAGAGACTCTTGGGTTGCGGCGTATTGTCCTTTTTGACGAGCGCTACTCAACGCTGCCAAAATGACGCTCGAGAGAAGGGCGATGATGGAAATAACCACGAGGAGCTCAATAAGAGTAAATCCTGCGTGAGGAGAGGCTGGCATGTTTCGCCGATGGAAAGCCATGGCTATATTGTAGTACTTTTTTATGATTTGTGCATGCATTTCCCACAGACTTGACTTATTTATATAAAAAAGGTATTGTTATTCCTGGCCGCACAACAACAATCAACCAACCACACAACTATGAGCGATGTAACTTGTTCCCAGGAAAATGGAGTGGCTGGTATAAACCTGCCGCCTCCGAATCAAAAACGCGTAACAATCGCGTTTGATACTCCCATAAAGTTTTGGGTGAGTGTCACCCCCGACAATGGGACACGCGCAACAAACCCCGGGGTAATTGAAACCTTCACTGTCCGCTCCCCACGAGCGACACGGGTTTCGAGAATGAAATTCCCCCGTCCACGGCAGTGGTGGGTGTAACTTGCAGATTGGGCC
>JBAXYC010000047.1:0-5542 GCA_037127615.1 bacterium
CAGCATAAAAGGAAACACCATTTTTTTCGAGCTCAGTGGAGACTGGTGGAAAAAAGCCCTTGTCAGAGCCAGTTACGCGCCAACCCTTTTTATGGAACGCGATCGCGATCGCACTCGTTGCAACGCCACAAATACCAATGACGTGAAGGTGTTTCTGTCGGTTTTCTTTTTTGAAGTCGGTATTTTCTGCCATGAAAGTAGTATAGCAGACTATTTTATTTAAGAATATTTTTTGCTTTCTCGATGTCGGTTTGCCATGTGCCGCTACCGTCTGGACCGCCGTCAAACCATTCGATGCCTTTAAACTGGAGCTTGTAGGTGTCGCCGGGGCGCTGGAGCGAGCCGAGGTAAATATGAGTAAGGCCGGCTTCCTTTGCGTGAACGATGGCGAGCGTCATCATGCCAAGGCCGATATCCTTGGGTATCATAATATGTTCAAGATTATAGAAAGGGTACGAGTAATGGAGAATGTCAGTATTTTTATAGCAAATTGCAGCACCGATAGGGGTGATGCCGACTTCCTTTTTTACTGCAAATGAAAGCATTGTATTGAAATTACTTTTTGTAGTATCGGTGAGCATTTCCTTTATCTTTGCAGCGCTCATGATGCCCGGCCCAAATTTTTTTTCATAAAAATCTTTTGCGGTTTTTGCGAGCGACCAATGGTAGTCAGTAGCGCTCAGAGGAAGTGCTATTTCTCTGTAGATAACACCCGCCGTGTCGATCTTTTTAAGAATGCGACGATTTTCACTTGATAGTTCAAATTTTGAAAGGTCAATACGCACCGCTCGAGTCTGTTGCATTACTCCTTTGCCAATGCGGGTAAAGACAAAGCCGCGCGCGTACATGTCGGTGACAATTTTTTCGTCCAGCACGTTGCCGTCTGATGCTATGATATTTTTTTCTTCCCAGGATAAGTATTTCATGAATTTAGCAAAACAGCTTTAGTGGAGTGCCACCCAGATGCCGAAAATAACAAATGCGAGATGGATAATCCAGAAGCGCAACACCGTCTTTTCCTCGCTCCAACCCTTGAGTTCAAAGTGGTGATGGATGGGCGCCATGCGGAAGATGCGGCGGCCGAGAAAATAACGGCCGCCGACCTGGATAACCACGGTGATCGCTTCGATGTAAAAGAGAAAACCGATAAAAAAGAGGGAACCAATCTTGCCGATGACGAGTGCATTGATTGCCATGAGAGCACCGAGTCCGAGCGAGCCAACGTCGCCACTCTGAAATCGCGCAGGTTTTATATTGAAATATGTATATGTAATGAGAGCTCCCATGGTAACTGCATTCAAGATCGCGATCTCGTTGTAGCCACCAACCCAGCTCAAAAAGGTCAGTGCTGCAAATGTGATGATGAGCATACCTCCCGCAAGACCATCCATGCCATCCGCGATATTTACGGCATTTGCTGTAAACATGACGATAAAAATAAAAATAGGGATGATTGTCCAACCAACATTTACATTACCGATAAATGGAATATAGGCAAAGTGCCAAGCCGCACCGAGCTTTACATAGATCCACCCAGCGCTGACCGCCCCGGCAATAAACTGAAGAAGGAGCTTTTCATGAACGTGCACACCTTTGCCAGGGCGGGACCCAATCCACACCGATGCACGCTTAAAAATTGACCACGGCAAGGTGAGGGTATACCACACTCTTTTTTTCCAATCTTTGTGCACACGAATGAGAGTGAGGACATGATTGAGTTTGCGTGATCGTCGCTCCTTTCCAAAAATATTCATGATGTCGTCGACACCACCAAGCAATGCTGAAAAAAGCATGACACCGATTGGTACCCAGGTAAATTTACGATCCCAGTTGAAACCGATCGTCAGTACCGCGACCGTCACGATAACGAGGAGCCCTCCCATGATGGGGGTGGTCTTTTTTGCGGCATCTGTATTTACGCCTGCGAGCTCGATCTTCTGACCCTTAATGACTTTGTATCGATACAAAAAATTTGTTAAAAGGGGCACCCACAAAAATGCAGCGATACAAGAAAGTACAGCCCAACCGAGAATATACGAGAGATTTGCGAGGTCAGCTACCGGGATATTCATTTGGATACGATACCACAAAACGTCTTTCTGGGCCAGATTTTCGTTGGCTTTTATTTTACATTTTTACATTTATGTGCTTTGATAGCGACGGAAGGTATTCTATGAAAATCAACAAAATAAATAAAATCAACAGAATTCAAAAACTGCTTGGAAAAACCAACATCGTCGGCGTGATTAATTCAGTCGATGATTTGCGGTCTGCACTACGTCATCCTGATTCGTTTGACATAGCCGAGTGGCGTGTCGACGAATGTGTGGATGAATCTGTGTGGTCAGGGTTATTGGCACTCAACAAGCCAGTCATCATCACCGTTCGCGCTGCGAGCGAAGGCGGCTGTGACCACTCCTGGGGACCTGCCGAGCGGATGCAGCTATATCGTCGGTATATGCAGACACAGCTGGTTGCATTTATCGATATCGAGCTCAGCACCGCGGTCGATTTTCAGAGTCTGATCAACGAAGCTCACGATATGGGTGTTGGTGTCATCACGTCCTACCACGATTTTAAACGAACTGTTTCGGGTGAAGGGTTCGGGCAGCTTCATTCAAAGTTTATTGAAATTCACGGCGACATTCTGAAGATTGCCGCGACACCTGCAAACATGCACGAACTCATCGAGTTTGAGAGATTTGCGTTGTATGCTCGCGAGCGTTTTCAGACACCCATCGCTGCAATGGCGATGAAAGAATACGGCCGGTTATCGCGGGTTCTGGAAGCAAAAGCCGGCGCCC
The DNA here is from genome assembly GCA_037127615.1 of bacterium. GTDB lineage: Bacteria > Patescibacteriota > Minisyncoccia > Phycocordibacterales > PALSA-1337 > PALSA-1337. The sequence goes on from JBAXYC010000047.1 coordinate 2,805, forward strand.
CGCTGGTATATTGCTCGATAGATGCTGCACGTGTGACGGGACAGTGGAAGGCAGACACACTAAAAAAACTGCTCGCCGATCTGTAGGTCTTTTTTTTACAAGCAAATCGCTGGCCCGTGCCAGCGATTTTTTATTTGAACCAATTGAGTCTTCGGAGTTCTGTCGTCGCTGCTGTCGCCCGTTCCCGCGTATAGTTTTCAAGACCTGTTTTTCCGGCCTCTTCCCAGATTTGTTCAAGAAGCGGTTTATTTATATCGATGATGGAAATAGTACCGGAACGCACACCGTGACCGTATTCGCCGTCACTTGGCCACGCGATCGAATGCACATAGTGGAGGACAGTCGGGACAAAATTTTGATATTCGACATGGGTGATGATGACGATATGGTCACGGGTAGCGGCAGATAGCGTAAGGTTGGCAACACCAAGCATTGTGATGAAGTCCCCAGGCTGCACATCACTGAGTGCTATGACGTGACTATTTTTCTCGTGTGCAAACGTAGCGACACTTGCGTTTTCGACAGGTCGCATCGTACAGCGGATTTTGCCGATGATACCTTTGCAGAGTGGAAAATGAAGGTGACGATCGAGCGAGCCGTTTCTATTTGCAGTACTTTCGGCGTTGAGTACATGATACACAAACCCAGAGCAGTCGATGCCGAGGTCCTGGTCGACGAGAAAATGTCGGAGGTTTTCATTGGTGAGAAGGTCTGGTCTAAACGCACCCCCTTTGATTGCTCCAAACGAGCCCTCCTTTACTAAAGTAATTTCAGTCTCATCAAAAATATCTCGAGGACTACCTTTGCCTGTCGTTGCCCGGAGAGCCGCGCGGATTTTTTTATGATTGTTGTTGTAGTAGGGGACACTCGTCGTCGCACCATGAATGTGAAAATGCGCGTATTGGTCAACGACAGTAAGGGCTTTTTCAGAAAGGAGTTTTGAATTCATAAGTTATGCAAGTAGTATATCAACAATTTTCTTGCCTCGCGTATTAAACTTGAGATGCGCTTCCATAATACCTCGTAACGACTGGATGCGGAGGAGGTCGCTATTGGCTTTTGTATTGGCATATTCGATGACAGTAAATCCTTCTGTAGAAAGTGCTTCAACTGCAAAAATGATTTTTTCTGGTGCCTCCATGAGGACTGTCGACGACTCGGTGAGGCGCTGGATTATCTGTGCGCCGTCGTTGATTTCCAAGAGTGTCAGGCTTTCCTGGTCAACCTTATGGCCAAGGAGTGAAGCAAGATGTCCTTCAAACGTCGTGAGATTATTTTGAAAAATTTGAAATTGAATTTGATCGCGGAATGTTTGCTGGAGCTGCGACTCATAGGTAGTTGAAGCTGGTTGACGAGCATTTATTTCAATAAGGTGCACGGTGTCTCGCTCCTCGTCATATATGCAGTCGATACCAAATAGTCCTACCCAGCCGCCCGCACTCATTTTTTTACCGACTGCATGAGCGATGTCGTTGAACTGAGTTATTTTTTCTGGACTGAGTATCGAGTGCGGCACACTCCAGTCATTGCCGATTGTGCTAAATGGGTTGTCGGTAAAAGGGAGGACGCCGGTGATCTGATAACTTATATTACCGATCAAAATAGCAGAGCTTGGCGCAACACAGATGTTTGCGGTGAACATTGGACCTTTTATAAAAGCGCTCACGCGAGCCTCACGGGCAGGAAATTTTTCTTTAATGATTGCAAGGTCTTTTGCGTTGCGCACGAGTGCAGTACCGTCACCCGTATGGCTATGTGCCCATTGGATGATGAATGGCTCTGTTTTGCCAGCCGTTTTTTGGGAGAGTGTCTGTCCCCAGACGATATCGCCTGCGTTTACAACCTCATGCGTCGGTAAAAGATCCGCGAGCTCCTCGAGCCATTCAACTTGCGTAATTTTGTTTTCAATTTTTTCTGCGAGTGCTGCCGAAGGGTTGAGAAGTCGCCACTTTTTTTCAGCACAAAGTTTTTCAATGCGGCTTGTATTGTGAAAGACGACGATACCACCAGTACCTATTTTTTTTGAAATAAATTTTTGGGCTGCGTCATTGGTAAGTAAATCATAAGTATCGAGTAAACTGTTGGCAGTTTTTTTATTTGTTGTTTCTGCCGGAGCATCTTCCACAAGAAAAACATGGTCAGGGTACTGTGCGCAAATTTCTGCAGAATACGTTGTCTTATTTGCCACAACAAAATATTCGATAGTTTTTCCATCAAGTGTCACCAATCCGGGCATTACCCCAAGCGCGCGCTCAATATCACGGGTAACATATATTACCGGCATTATTTTACCTGAGGCCTTTTGTTTAGTTGCGGTCATGTGGAACTAGTGTAGTATACTTTAGCAACATATGGCAAATTTTTACGTCGTAGGAACACCGATTGGCAACCTCGAGGATATTACCTTGAGGGCGCTTCGTATTTTTAAGGAGGTCGACATGGTCCTCTGTGAAGATACACGCGTCACTAAGCGTCTTTTTGAGCGTCACGGGATAAATACGCCAACTATGAGCTACCATGCGCATAGCACCTTTGCAAAGATTGATGAGATCATTGGTCTTCTAGAAGAAGGGAAAAATCTCGCACTGGTGTCGGATGCGGGCACTCCAGGTATTTCAGATCCGGGTTCGCTTCTCGTGTCAAAAATTCGCGAGCACTTTTCTGGCGAAAATCGCCTTGCCACTGACGGTGTTTCGGAAAAAGTAAAAATAGAATCAGTCCCAGCGCGAGCGCGCTCA
>JBAXYC010000048.1:0-5468 GCA_037127615.1 bacterium
GTACATAGAGTGCACGAGATCGGCCAACACCGTAAAGTGTCGTGAGTGAGATCTCAAGTCTTTTTTCGTCTGGAATTGTAATACCGAGGATACGCATGTGTGTTTATATATTATTAAAAATTAACCTTGGCGCTGCTTGTGGCGTGGGTTTGCGGTACAGATCACATAAATGTAGCCCTTGCGGCGGACAGTGCTGCACTTTGGACAAATCTTTTTAACTGATGCTTTTACTTTCATGTGATATTTTGTTTGATAAAAAAATGATGAACCTGATAACCTACATTCTCTTCGTGATGCGAGCGCGACCTCCGTACGGGTCAAGTGCGAGCTCGACTCGATCTCCAATCAACACTCTGATTCTGTGCATTCGCATTTTTCCTGCGAGATACGCGAGAATAGTCTCTTCGTTTTTTGCGTCGTCTAACTTTACTCGAAACAGAGTATCAGGCAATGCCTCTGTAACTGTTCCGTATGCAGGCGCTCCTTTTGTGTTTTTTGTTTGATCCATTCTTAAACGAGTTTTTCTATACTACAGAAAGACGCGGCAAAAGTCAATAAGCACGGCGATTTAACATACGCTAACGAAAATACTGTTATCACCCATGGTCTACTGAACAACAATGCTTATCTTCTTTGGTGAGTTCGGAAACGAGTGTCGCCAGAACGGTGTTAGTATAGCATGAGCACCGGCAATTGTGCTATATTTTGCAAAAATATCGTTACTTTGAGCCAAAGTCTTCCCCTGAAGCTGGGATATTATGTCTGAAGCCGGAAAGGTACCCGTTACAGTAAATACACCCTTTAAAGCGAATGTAAATGGCTGGTTGATGACGCTATTTGTGGCCGGATTTGTAAATGTGAGAGCATCGAGTCCGGTAATAGTAAACTGATTATTTGGATAACCTGCGAGAACATCCTTTGGCGGCTTCGCGGCGAGCGCGGCAGCTTTAACCAGATTGTTTTTTGCAAACATGATTCCATAAAATGTTGCTCGCATACCAACGTCGATAGATGATGCAGATGTGGTCGATGAAGCGACAACTGGTACGTAGGTAATAGAGTACGCGTCACCATACATGATATATCCATCGGGAATCAATGCTGTCGACTGCGCGAGAAGTTGCGCAGCGAGCTTTTGTTTGAGAGTTGTATAGACCTGTGCGAGCGTGCTCGAGGCAACTATCTTTGTACGTCCTGAAAAACCACCAGTAATAGCGTTTGCTGGGTTGAGGCGGGCGTAAAAGTCATTATATTTATCTGTACCTTTATACGCGACCACCTTAAAATCCCCTGTTAGGTCTGTTGGGAGAATATTGTACTCTGCTCCAGCCGCTGTAGCAGCAATTGAAACAGATACACTTCCGGGGACTGCGGTAGAACCTGTTTTTTTAAAGCCGGGCACGGTGACTGACTTAATAGTCTTGTATACTCGTCCAGCAGTATTACTCAATCGGGTTCCAGCAGCGATTAGCTGAGGGGTTGTACTATATGTGTTATACAAAACAACTGAGCCGGTGGCGTTTGTTTGGACAAATGGACCATCGATAGCGGGAGTCGTCTGATGAAGCTCGGCCGCGGGAACTTGGATGACCTCATACGCGAAGCTTTGGTTTTTATTTGAAATACTTGGTGGACACGCTGTGTCTTTACACGCCACAAATGTCGCGTCCACGGTAATAGTGTCTTTTTTTGGAATAATGGTGACGACAGCATTTGCATAGACAAACGAAACGGCGATGATAATAGCAACAATACAAAAGAGCGCAATGGTGATCAGAAAAATAGGATGACGATGCGCTGGACGCCTTCGCGGTAGGGGTCGCTCGAGGATGATGGGTCGAGCCTGTGGAATATGTGTTACATGAGCAGTCTCGATATCTGGCTCCTTTTCCTTGTGACGATGAATATGCACCTGTGCCGCCTCTTTATGAGATGCTTTGTGTGTTGGGATAATATCTTGTAGTTTTTTTCGAGTAGGCATTTGGTTAATATAAATCTGCGTGATAGTCAGGGTTCAGTGCAAAGGCGTACATAGTGACGAGCGCGTTAGTATCCTGTCCTCGTTCATACGTGACGGCTTTTTCAAGGAGTGCCTCGTCGAGCGCAGTGATATCGAGGGAGATACCGTCATTTTGATCTTGTAAGGCTTGCTTAAAATACGGAAAATGATCGTGAACAGAAAGTACAAGTAAACGTGGCAACCCCTCGGCTCCCGCGACCGATGCGAGTGTCTTGAAAAATTGAGACGCCCATTCGCGAACGACGGGGTCGGACGCATTGGCGACTGTTTTTTCACTCTCAACCGTCAGATGCTGGTGTGCTCGCATTGATAGTGCAGAATGAGCAAGGGGTTCAGACTGATTGAGTGCAGCTGAGGACTTTTTAATAAAATCAGCCATGCCGAATGGAAATGATGCGAGGATCGAACAGAGGCCGCGGCGCACGACAACGATATCTGAAAGATTATTGTGGACGTGCGCCGCTATATAGTCACCACGGACATCGACAAGGTTTCGAAAAGCTGCATACTGAAGCAAAAGTGACGAATGAAACATCTCAACATAATCACCGTTGACACCGTATATTCCTCGAAGGCTCATTATATTGAGGTGACTACCGATAGCATCATGAATCCGCTTTAAAATATCCTTTGAGCTCACGGTTACTGCAAATGAAACCTCTATTTCATGTGCTGGTTTCCCATGGATATGCGTTACCGGGTACCCATTTAATCTAATCTCAAAAATCTTTTGTTCAATAAATTCAAGATCGTATTCTACTGATGCATCAGCAGTTGCGGCTGCGTGTTCAGTACGAAATCTTTTTTCAAGTTCCTTATGTTCGTGATCAACAATCTTTGTGATTATTGCTTTGGATACTTGGACATTTTTTCCATAGTCCACTTTCACAGTTGTCGTCTTTGAAATAATCCACGGTGACGAAAGGGCACAGTGGATATGTGCGATTGGTAATGTAATCCCCTTTGCTCGTAGCTCGGGCATTGCCTTATTTGCAATAATCCCGCTCACTTCCTTTAGACTTTTTGTCATTGCGCCGAGTAGATCTCCAGAGTGGGTTGCAGTAGCGTGACTAATAATAGGTGACGTGACGACATACAATACGTGCGGCGCTCGGCCGGGCACATGTGCGACGAGCGCCGCACGCACCAATCCACTCTCAATATCAATGATAAGCGCCAACGAGTCAGCAATAGCCGGCGACTTTGCCCCCACCGCTTTTTTTACACTAGTTTTTTTTATTGACGGCGAGAACATGATGTGGAAATTATACCACAGATTTTTCTAGTGAAAGCGTTATTGCAAAACCGCTTTGATCCTACGCACCCCCTGTGAAACAGCCTCCTCTTTTTGGATTTTGAAATGCAAAGTGCCGTCAGGTCCTGCGAGCTCGCTTGTGTTTTTTACGTGCGGGCCGCCACAGAACTCTTTTGAGTATGCAGTCGCGAGATCAGTGCCGACAAAATAAATAGAAACCTCATCACTGTATTTATCACCAAAAAAATGTCGCGCACCAGTCTTTTCTGCGTCTGCTTTTGGCATAGTGACCTGCTGCATGGGGAGCTTTGCTGCGATCTTTTCGTTCACAACATCCTCCACTTTTTTCTTCTGTTCGTCAGTCATTTTTACTCCGTATGAAAAATCGAAACGAAGTCGCTCTGCCGTGATATTTGAGCCCTTCTGACCTACGCCGTCGCCGAGCACATCGTGCAGGGCCTGATGGAGAAGGTGTGTCGCGGTATGATAGCGAAGAACCATGGGATCATTTGCGTCCGCAAGGCCACCCTTAAACTTTTGCTCAGCACCAGCGCGAGAAAGGTCTTGGTGTTTTTTAAATTTCTCTTCAAAATCCTTCACGTCCACGGTCATCCCCTTTTCCTTCGCAAGCTCAACGGTGAGCTCTAGTGGAAACCCATAACTCGAGAAAAGCGTAAACGCATCCACGCCTTTTTCAAATTCTTTTTTACCCTCGGTCAGTGTCCTCAAAAACTTTTCTTCTTCCTCACGAAAAACCTTGGCAATAAGCTGTTTATCAAAATTTGGATAGATCGCAGCATATTGATGAGAATATTGCTCGACGATTTCTTTTCCTGTATGATCTTCGAGAACTAAAAGTTTCATTTTGAAAACTGCGCGACGAATGAGTTTACGAAGCACGTAACCACGATCTGTATTTGATGGGGTTACGCCATCTGCAATCAAAAATGCAGCCGCCTTCAAATGATCTGCAACAACACGTGCCGCTGTGAGATTCCAATTCTTCGCCGACTTCTGGATTATATCCATAACTGGTTTCAACAGATCCGTATCATAAATATTATTCACCCCCTGAATCGTCATAGTCAGGCGCTCAAGCCCCGCACCGGTGTCGACTGATGGTTTCGGCAGATTGCCAACGATTTTTCCATCTCGCTTTTCATATTGCATGAAAACATCATTCCAAACCTCAACAACATCACGCACAGCGTCAGCTGCGACAAACTGTTCGCGAGTCAGACCTTTGCCACCAAACTTGCCAGCTATATCGTAATACATTTCGGTATCTGGACCACAAGGACCATTTGCCCCTGCCTCCCACCAGTTCATTGATGCGGGCATGTAAAAAATACGATCACCATCGATGCCGGCTTTTTTAAAAACTTCACGCCATATATCTGCTGCCTCATCGTCACGAGGTGCATTGGCATCACCTTCAAAAACCGTCACGTAAAGCCGTGATGGATCGAGACCAAGTCCTTCATTCTTACCAGTCAAAAATTCAAAGCTCCAGTTGATCGCTTCTTTTTTAAAATAATCTCCAAGTGACCAGTTTCCAAGCATTTCAAAAAAAGTTGCATGCGTGTTGTCCCCAATATCATCGATGTCCACGGTGCGAACACACTTTTGCGCATCGACAAGGCGCTTGATTTCTTTTCCGTCGATTATGTACGGCTGGCCAAGGAGATATGGGATGAGCGGTTGCATACCGGCAGTGTTAAAAAGAGTTGGATTCGTTACGCCCTTTTCATCAGTCGTCACAAGTGAAGCAGACGGAATAACCGCATGATTGCGGGCTTTGAAAAACTCGAGAAATTTACTGCGGATTTCGGCGGATGTCATGCAAGAAACTATATCACAAACCGGCCATTTTTATAAATAACTTTCGTCGAGCCGTCCTTGAGGTACGCCGTCACGACGCGCGGTGCTGTCGAGATGATGTCGGTGTGGACGACTGAGTTGTTATAGCCCATTTTAGCCCACTGAGCTTTCGTCACCTTGCTTACGTCACCGGTGTAACAGTCTTGGTACGCCTTACCGAGCGCAATATGCGTATTGCCATTTGGGCCGCCAACATTTTCATCATACAAAGTCTCGGCCATGAAGCGGGTGATACGCGAAAAGCGTCGGTCTGTCATCGAGAACTCGCCGACCTTGTCAGCATTTTCGGTGGCAATCATTTCCTTCAAAACC
>JBAXYC010000049.1:0-5459 GCA_037127615.1 bacterium
ATGCCACACACACGACATCACTCTCCGAAGCTGACTTTTTCAACGTCGTGAAGACTGGTTTTGCCCATAAACGCAAAGTTTTGATCAAAAACCTCGAAAATCTCATCCCTCGCGATGTCCTCACACAAAAGTGGCAGGAGATTGGCCTCTCACAGACCGTCCGAGCAGAAAACGTGACTCTTGAGCAATGGAAAATAATCGCGCAGCTGCTGCATTAATCTCTTTTTTCACGAAAATCGGTTTTCCCCAACAACACATCATTAAAGTAGCTATTATTACGGCGTTTAATTTGGTATAATTTTACAGGGTTTATAAAAATGCCTTGAATTATATAGGTACAAAAAATATCCTTTTGATTCTACTTGCCGCCGTCATCATCGGAGGCGCTTTCCTATTCTCTGGATATCGAAATACCGCTGGTACTCACTCTGTGAGCCTCAACCAAAACATAAACCAAGCGATTAGTATTGCTACCACAACATCTACTCTCGAACAGATCACCTACGACGACAACTGGCAGCAAACGCTTAAAAAAGCTGCCAGCTCTTCATCATGGAGCACACCCGGCTTTGGTGGAAACGTTGTTTCTTCTGCTTCAAACGACAATCTAAGTAAAACTGACATCCTTGGTCGAGCTATCCTCGGCGAATATGCGGCGGCAAAACAAGCGGGGAGGGACACCTCAGCAACTAACACGCAGATAATCATTGCCGGTCAGGTGCTGTCTGATGGTACGTTTATTGAGGCACCAAAAGTGTATGACAAAAGTAGTTTTACTATCATATCTGACAACAGCAAAGCTGCGCTTTTTAAATATGGAAATGATCTTGGTATTATTATTGCAAGGAATAATCCGAAACAAAAACACAACGAAATTACAATCGTTGAAAATGCACTCGACAGCAACGACCCTTCTCTACTAAAAGAAATAGATCCTATTGTTGCTGCGTACAGCAACCTCCTTAAGGAACTATTCACGATGAAGGTGCCTTCTGTCATGGCTGACTTCCATAAAAACCTTATCAACTCCATGAGCGAGCTCGTCTTCGCAGAAAAAGGTTTTACAAAGGTATTTTCTGACGGAGTTGTGGCGCTCGAGTCAATACCTGTTTTTCAAAATAGTTTCAAAGATTTAACGACATCAATGAATGCAATCGCTCACTATTTTGTACTAACAGGAGTTACATTTTCGCCAAATGACCCTGGCGCTGTATTTACCATAAAATCACAATGAAAAATAATATTAAAAAATTAGTTTCTGCGTTTCTAATTCTATCGATTGTCACTGTTACTAGTGGCATGGCTATTGTGCCAAAAGCACAAGCTGAAATACCCGTTAGTGACTTCAGCGTTATTTCCATACTCTCAGCAACACTCCCGGTGACGACATCATCAACAGGACTCACTGCATCTATTACATCTGCACTGGGAATCAAAACTCTTACGCTCGACAAGATTACTACCGCTATCGCAAAACAAATCCTCATGCAGCTCACATTGAGCGTAGTGAACTGGATCAACTCTGGTTTTCAGGGCAGCCCGTCGTTCGTGCAAAACCCAGCAGGATTTTTCCAAGATATTGGTGATCGTATAGCGGGTAGCTTCCTTCAGGCAAACGGGGACCTTCGTTTTCTCTGTAGCCCATTTAGTCTCGACATCCGCATCGCTCTCGCTGTAAAAATGCAAGGACAAATTGCACAGAAATACACATGTACCTTGAGCAGTGCTATCAAAAATGCAAAAAATGCAGTAAAGGGTGCATCGATAACCGGCTTCATCCAGGGTGACTTTAGCCAAGGCGGCTTCCCAGCATTTCTCACACTCACTACTGACCCACAAAACAACGCTGGCGGAGCATTCCTCCAAGCCGAACAAGACCTCACTGAAAAGATCAACAAGCAGGTCAACCAAAAAGTAAATGAGCTTGCACAGGGACATGGATTCCTTTCATGGGAAGATTGTAAGTACTCAACCAAAGATTCAAAAACTGGTGAAGTTACGCCGGTTTCTGAGAGCGACTACAAGGCAGCAGCTTCGATCAGCGCATCGGAGCCGGCTGCAATGGGAATCCAATCAGCTTGTACAACTCAAACCCCAGGGGACGTGATCTCGGCCACCCTCAACGAACACCTCGCTGTACCAACACGTGAGCTCGAGCTTGCAAATGACATCAATGCCGTCATTAATGCTCTCTTTTCACAACTCGTCCTTCAGGTTCTCAAACTCGGCCTTGGTGCAGTGAGTGGTGGGTCTGGATCTTCAGCTGGTAATGCGTACCTTCAACAACTTGCTGCGTCATCACAACAACAAAATCAAACGGTTATCGATAGTACGGCCCAATCTGTCGCCTCCTATGCAGCTCCGGCAGAACAGATTAAAGCAAATAAAGACGCTGCGCTCATATCGATAGCTTCTACAAAAAATGATTTTACAACTGGTATCGACTGCTGGACAAAGATTTTACCAAACGATCCAACCGTAGGGGATAACATCCTTGCTCTTCAGCAAACAATTACAAATCAGATTGCTCCGCTTGAAGCTCAAGCGATGAGCGAGGATAGCACAGCAGCGGCGACCCTTAAATCAATAACAGATATTCAGGACAGTATAGCAAGCTCACAAGATGTCACAAAACTTGGAGACCCTGCGCAGCAGCTTCAAACACTAGCAACAAGTAATAGCATTCCATCGCCAACAGACGTCCTCAACTCACAAACAGCACTTGATGCACTCAATAAAAAACTCGACACGATAGATAAATCTGCTCTTGCAAGTCTCAAGAGTTGTCAGATGTACGTACTGCCAGTCACGACACCATAACAGCAGTTCACACAGAGTTTCAGAGATTGATCGAGTCTCACAAAAATACCATGACCAAGAAAACCATTATTAAAATCCTATCGCCCCTCCTCGTCGCACTCCCAGTGCTTGGCGCACTGACGCCGCACGTGGCGCGGGCAAACTGGCTGACCGAGAGTACGTTTTATACTTTCTTTGCATGGATAACTCAGGCGATCCTTGCAATTTCTGGCTGGTTCCTCGCTCTGACTGGCGTACTTCTCAATGGAGCAATGGTAGCAACCCTAAACATGAAGACTATTGTCGACAGCACGCCTGCTATCGGCCTCGCGTGGAGAACGATCCGCGACTTCTCGAGTATCTTCATTATATTCATGCTCCTCTATGCGTCGATCAACATGATCCTCGGCAGAAAAGACCATAGTCTCGGTACTCTCATTAAAAATGTCGTTATTGCTGGACTCCTCATCAACTTTAGCCTTTTTGGAACAAAGCTTCTCATCGATGCATCAAACATCGTATCGACTTCTTTCTACTGTGCAATGGCACAACAGACTGCAGCATGTCAGGGTAATGTTACTGATACCACTATCACTGGTGCATTCAGCAGTATTGGTATTGCGGATGTGTTTATGCAAAAGCTCGATATACAAGCGGTCGTCTCCGACAGCAAAACTCTCGTTGGTGGCACAGACCCAAATCTATCGATTGCACTTTCAAACATCGGCGCGTCTGGACTTATGATTGTTGCCGGCATTAGTTTCCTCACTGCAGCTATCATGTTTGCAATACGTATAGGTGTGCTCATTCTTCTAATGGCATTTTCGCCAATATACATCATCGCTATTATGATGCCTGGCACCGAGGTCGCGACCCAAGCAAAAAAATGGTCTGGGGCACTCTACAGCATGTGTATATTTATGCCGGTCTACCTTTTCCTTATGTATATCGCTGTAAAGATCATCAGCGACACTCATTTTTTCGACTTCGCAACCGTCCCAAGCACAACTACTGATACTGGAATCCTGACGGCACATACTGTTGGTATCTTTTTGCAGTACATTATTGCATTCATCTTTATCAATGCACCGCTTGTTGCTGCTATCACTATCGCAAGCTCTGGAGCGAGCTTCGTCGGAAACATGGGAAAAAGCATACAGAAATGGGGACAGGGGGCAATCAAGGGTGGGGCTGGTGCCTCTTGGAGAAACACAGGTGGTCGTGCCGCGAATGCGCTGTCTAGTAATGAGAAATTTAAAGACCTCGCGGCAAAAAATACACTTGCTGCGCTCGCACTCAAGGGTACCCGTGGGGTGGCATCAAACTATGCAGATATAAATAAAAAGAAAGCTGATGAAAAAGTCAAATTCGGTGAGTCGCTCGGCCACAACGAAGTGGCAATGGCAGCAGAAGATAGTCGTCTCAGAAACCTTAAGACCCAGCTCGCACAAGAAAGGGCGCAAGCAAATCCTGATCAGACTGTTATAGATGGCCTTAAGAGCAATATCAGATCTTCTGAGGCACAGGTACTTGCAATCGAAACCTCTCGCCAAATAAAGTATGCGGCAAATAAAAAAGGCAGCAAAAATTCGGCTCGTGGGCTTTACAACCATGTTGCAGCAAGCAACAATGTTGCATCTGCTAAAGTGCAAATTATGGTCGAAGAAAAGCAGATGAAGCGCGCAAAGGATGAACTTGATGAAAATAAAAAAGACCTAAAGGATATCGAGAAGGCGATTAAGGGTATTATGGGTGGCCGCGGAACGAATCCTCAAAACCAAGAAAGAAATAGACTCCTTGGTGAAATCGCTAAAAATACTTCTACGGTCAACGCCCACCAAGATACCATCGACAAACTACAATTAGTAAAATAAAGTTATGAAATACGAATACAACATCCTAGAAGAAAAAATAAAGTCACTCCCGGATGATATGCAAATAGCCATGTTCTCACCAGAAATTTCTGAGCAAGTTGAGGCTATTGCTGAAAAATACTCTCTCGATATTGAACAAACCGGAGTACTTATAGACACCACAAGCTATGTTATGCTCGCACTAATTCCTTCAAAAAATTTTGTTTCCGAACTCGCAAAAGAAGCACAAATAGACACTGAAAAAGCGACTAGTATCGCAAAAGACGTAAACGATGAGGTATTTGCAGGAATAAAAGAGTCGCTTCGAAAAATACAGGAAATCGCAGAGAAAAACGCGGCCGATCAGTCCACCGGGCAGCCCCCAGCACCCCCATCCCCAAACATTCTCAACCAATCAACTCCTATCAGCCGTGCAAACATCCTCAATAGTATTGAAAATACCGACGCACACCCAAACCTTCCAATAAACATCCTCACTGCTGTTCCCGCCCCACAAGCAGCACAAACAAATGCGCCTATAGCACCCGGCCAGATCAACACGACGACCCCTCCTACGCCATCACCCAACATCCTAAACCGTCTCATGAGCGGCCCATCAACCTCGACAAACGAAAAAGTTGAGAAAAAGGTAGCCCCTCTTCAGCCGACACCAGACTTTCGACCTGGCTCAGACCCTTACCGCGAGCCGATAGAATAAATTATTATTTTCGTTGACAAAATAATAGTTGGTTTGATAAGATACTAGGTATGAGCTTGCGGGTTCTAGAAACTCTATCGGTCTATTGC
>JBAXYC010000050.1:0-5336 GCA_037127615.1 bacterium
CTTTTCAAATTCATCGAGCTTCCCTTCTGTGACGACGGTCGACGCGAGCTTCCCCGCCTCGAGCGCGGCTTTTACTTTTTCAATCATACTGTTTTCGAGAATCGCCTCTTTTTTACCAGACTTCACTTCGCGAGAAAGATTTGCATGGCGCTTCGTAACGGTCTGCATATCGGCGAGAATGAGCTCGAGATTGATGACTTCAATATCGGAGAGCGGGTTGATCTTGCCGTCGACATGGATAATATTGTCATCCTCAAAAATACGCACAACTTCGGCGATGGCGTCCGTCTCGCGAATGTTCGTGAGGAACTGGTTGCCGAGACCTTCCCCGTCGGACGCACCTTTCACAAGGCCAGCAATATCAACAAACTCCACGACTGCAGGCACTATCTTCTGTGTTTTGGAGAAATCAGAAAGCTTGTAGAGACGGTCGTCCGGTACAGCTACGACACCAACCGAAGGATCGATCGTCGCAAATGGATAGTTTGCCACAAGTACGCTTTTTTTTGTAAGCGCGTTGAAGAGAGTCGATTTGCCGACATTGGGCAGTCCTACAATACCGATGGATAGTGACATGCGACTATCTTATGCCAAAAGTAGATTAAAAGAAAGGTTGAAAAAAATACTAGTATCCAGAACGTCCCCATTTTTCCATCTTGGTGCGCCATTTATCGAGCCTTGCTTCGTTTGCAAACTTGAGCGGGCCGACTTTTGTTACGTGTGAGCTGAAGCCAGCAAAGGACAAAATACAGCGCTTGATCTCGCGACTATGATCTCCAAAAAGAATGTGCGAGAAAAATGGGTGCGAGTCAGACGAAATATACACATGCGCTCGACGACCCTTGAGTAGGCGGCGCCAAAACATGCCTGCCATAAAACCTTCTTTTTTAAATGAAAAAGCAAACCGCGGCATCCATGCGCGATCAAAAAAACCTTTCAAAAGAGCTGGCATCGTTGACCACCAACTTGGATAAAAAATAATAAAATCATCACACCAGAGGATATTTTCCTGGGCTGTGACGAGGTCCGGCTCATATGGCTGCACGACCTTATACCCCTTGTGGAGAATCGGGTCAAAGACCATGTCGCCGATATTCATACGGCGGACTTCATGTCCTCCTGCGCGGGCACCTCGCTCATAGGCATCTGCAAATGAACCGGTGCGTGTTTCCTTGTCGGGGTGTCCGAGGAGGATGAAAATTTTCTTTGTGGTCATGCTAGTTACTACACCTATTACTGCATTATCTTTCGTAGCTCGTCTTGGTTTGCTTTCATGACGCTCATTGTCGCCTCATGCTGGCTCATGCCGCCTTTGACGCGCTTGTCGATGTCTTTTGCAATCTGAGTAAAAAGCGCCGGATTTTTTTCGATCATTGTAATCATGCGATCCTGCTCCGCCTGCGGCATGTTTTTGAGCTGACGCTTGAGCATTGTTTTCATTAGGAAATTTTTGAACATTGACATGGTAGTTTGAAAATTAAATATAATTACTTTATTTTTGTGCGATGATTATACCTCTTTTGAGCCTTTTTTGTATAGGGTGAGCGGCGTGGCAAAGGTCGATGCCTGCGCCGTCGTATGCCACGCCGCGACGATAGGCGTGATGAATTTCCATGCAGCGAGAACCTCAGGTGTACTTGTAAAGAGTGTCTGGTCGCCAAGGATAGCATCATACAGCACGTGTTCATACGCATCCGGTAGCGGGTCAGCAGAGCCTGCCTCAAGATATTTAAACTTGAGCATTTTCGGCTCGACATCCATAGTGAAGCCGGGCTTCTTTACCCAGAAACGGATCTTGATACCCTCGTCTGGCTGAATCTTAAACGTCAACACATTTTGTCGATCGAGCACACTGTTCCCCACAGTGGTCGTGACAGGTGCAGTGCCACCACCGAGCATGCTAAAGCGAGTTTTGTGGTGCGTGCTCTTGAAATACACATTAATCTCGCAGCGCGACTCTGCCATTGCCTTGCCCGACTCGAGAAAAAAAGGCACATTTTTCCAGCGGCTATTATTGATCTGCGCCTCAAGACGAAAATACGTCTCAGTCTGTGAACCGGCCTTCACTCCCGGCTCTTTACTATAGCCTTCGTACTGTGCACGGAGTGCGAGCTTGTTCACGGTCTTTTTAGTAATCGGACGGAGTGCGGCAAGGATCTTTGCACGTTCCTTTCGAATACCACTCGCATCGAGTACGCGGGGCTTTTCCATAGCTACGAGCGCGAGCATTTGTAGTAAATGATTTTGTCCCACGTCCTTGAGCGCTCCGACGCTATCATAAAACGTGCCACGCCCCTCAACATCCGCTTTTTCAAGAAGTTTGATATGCACCTTATCGATGTTTACTCGATTCCAGAGCGGCTCAAAAAGTGTGTTGGCAAAACGGAAACTCAAAATATTTTGCAGCGCCTCTTTTGCAAGGTAGTGGTCAATACGAAAAATCTGCTCTTCTTTAAAAAGTTTAGCGAGCTTTGCATCGAGCTTCTCAGCGGTCTCGACGTCATTTCCAAATGGCTTTTCAACGAGTACACGCGTCCAGCCGAGATTGTCATCACACGGCACGGTCAACCCTGATTTCGCAAGATGATCAAGAATAATTTCATAAAAAGATGGAGAAACTGCAAGGTGAAAAAGCTTATTTGAACACTGGTGAAAACCTTCGTCGATTGTAGCAAGCCGCTGGGCAAGCAAATGGTATGAGCTTTCATTATCAAAAAAACCCTGCTCGTACGACATATGATCAAGAAAATGTTTTATCTCTTCCTCACGATACTGCCCTGGGCGCACATGCATGTTTTCACGAATATGCATGCGAAATTCCTCACGACTAAAATGTCGACGCGAAAAACCAACCACTGCGAACTTTTGCGGCAAGAGTTTTTTGACATATAGACTCAAAAGCGCAGGCAACAGCTTTCGCTGCGCAAGGTCGCCAGTGATGCCGATGATGACAAAAATGGTCGGACTTGTAGGATTGGTCGGGTTCATGGGTCAATAATACACTAACGGTTCGTAAATGAAAATAAAAAAACCCCGAGCGGGGATTTTTATTTTTTGAAAATTGAGATAATGACTATTTCTTGTCGGTCTTCTCAGCTTTGCCGTCGGCTGGAGCTTCTGCACCCTCCTCACCCTCCTTTGCCTCCTTACCCTTCTTCTCGACTTCGATCGCTGACATGTCAACTGCTGTTGGGACCTCTTCTGTCTCTTCTTTTGCCTCTGCGATCGATGCGACGATCTCATCAGCGTTTGTCACGAGAGTAACGCCGGTTGGAAGCTTGATGTCCCCAGCACGAATGACGCTCTTGAGGTCAACGAGTGTTGAGATATCAATACGGAGCTCATGAGGAAGATCCTTTGCACCAGCCTCAATCTCGACTTCGCGGAGAACCTTTACGAGAATAGCACCAAGATCCTTTACTGCTGGAGAAACACCGTCGAACGCAAGCTGTACGTCCACCTTTACCTTTGCACCCTTTTCGATGACATAGAAGTCAGCGTGGCGAGGCATTTCGGTCACTGGATGAATATCGATTGCGTGAATGAGAGCTTCGTGCTCATCATGTGCTGCAGTAGAACCAGTCGCCTTGAGAGCAATAACAGAAGACTCTCCGGCCTTTCGCCAGACTTTGATAAATTCGCTCGTCGAGATGACGATCGGAGTAGACTTTTCTTTTGGCCCGTAGAAAACAGCAGGGATCTTTCCCGCCTTGCGGAGAGCCTCAGGGCTCAACGTATTCATATCGCGCTTCTCGTAGTTCAACGTAATCATAGAAGACTAGTATATATAAGTCGTAGAAAAAATCAAGGGAGGTAAGCCAAAATGACCCATTCGACCAAAGTTATCCCCTTTTGTCTGCAGATTTCGCTATCTTTACCAACGCAACAAGAGTATGCTTGCGCCAGCAGTGCAGTCAGCGAGAAATCGCAAAAGTTCCCGAACCAAAACATAAAAAACGAACAAAGGGGGAGTTACGAGAAAAATACGCAGAAAAAGACTGAATCCAAACGAGATGACGGACCACCACCGTCGGCCGCAAAGCCGCGGTGGAAAAAGAACGTATGGAAATATCTACCGCGTCGTTCGATACAAGCACGAATCTTACCATCTCCTCTTCGACAGCTTCGCTGTCCCAGATATGGTTAAGCGATTTCAGTTTTACTTCGATCTGTTTGGGGACTCATCTCCTCGGACAACAGATCAGAACACGTATCTTCAAAACTGGATCCGTGGCGAACGTCAGCGAGACCGTGATGGTCGCATCAAACGCCAAGCAGCGTGGAATAACCTATTCGCACGCATGACCATTGCTGACATTCTGATCGAGATCAATAACTGCTGGCTCGACTACGCATGGCGGATTGTCAAAGTCCAAACAGCTTCAGGAAAAATCCTATTCGTCACGCAGAAAATCCTTGCGAGTGCGCGAACAAGCTAAATCAGCACTCGCCGTCAGCGATTCAACATACTACAACCTCACGGGCGCACGAAAATGCGCCCTTTTTATTACATAATATTAGTAGTGACCTACCATTGACATATACTAATACTTAGTATATAATACTGCCAGTCAATGAGATCGGCGTACCTCGACAAAGGTCTAAACTGACTTCAAGTGAATAGATTACCCCCACTCAACATCCGAGTTGTTCATTTGCAGTCCGTTTAGAACCAACAAATCAAAATCAAAAGAAACCGGAGGATAAATGCAAACTCAATATAGTAATCAAAACACCCCGCAACAAGTCCCGATCGGTGTAATCTTCAATACCCCACAGACAGTTCAAATCAAGGGGCTTTGGGAACAGCACCTGCCCACGTCGGTGCAAAAACAGATTGACGATCAACTGGCGCAGGATAAGTTCTTTGTCTTCGGTAAAAAACTGTTTAAGAAGGTCTGCAAGGACCTGAAGCTCAGTTACACCTGCAAAATGGATCGCCAGGTCTCGAAGCTCAATGGCGCTGAAACGGCCGAGATCATGCTCCAGGCAGTGCCCCTGGAACTTCGTCCTCACTTCTTGAAGCTCTACTTTCGCTATCTGGAAGATTAACCCTCGACTCACTTTTCAAATCAAAAAACGGGAGGCTACGCATGTGCGAGCCTCCCTTTTTCTTTACAAAAAATTTCAATAATTCGGGGCGTAGGAAATCCACTGAAAGCATTTGACGAACCAAGCACTGAGGCGTATAGTTTTATTCAGTCGGTTCCTCGAACAAACAAACGAAAGCAAAAAACAATAAATACATGCTGTTATGAAAACTACCGCAGATGCCATTCTTGGCATTACCCCCAGAACCTCCGCATCCACCGACGCCGGCGTGACCGCCTCAACGA
>JBAXYC010000051.1:0-5295 GCA_037127615.1 bacterium
CTTCAACGACTGATGACACTCGTGGGACATGAGCGCAAAAACCTCTACATTGCCATGATATTTATTTTCATCAATTCGGGATTGAATCTGGTGGCACCGTATTTAATGGGTCATGCAGTGGATAAATTTGTGGTGACGCACCAATACGACGGACTAATCCGGTATTCCATTATTTTACTTTGCGTATTTTTACTGGCATTGCTAAGCGGTTACACTCAGGCTCAACTTATGGGACGCGTGGGGCAACGCATGATGTACAACCTGCGAAACAATATTTTCAGTAAACTTCAGGAACTTCCAATCAGTTTTTTCAATCAAAACAAAGCCGGCGACCTCATCTCTCGCATCAACAATGATACCGACAAGCTGAACCAATTTTTCTCACAGACGCTCATGCAGTTTACAGCGAGTGCGTTCACAATTATTGGTGCGGCTGTATTTATCCTCGTCATTAACTGGCGACTCGGCCTCGCGGCACTGATCCCCGCATTTGTACTTATTTTTTTCACACGAGCGATTTCAAACTGGATTAAAAATATCAACCTCAGAAGTCTTCGTGCGGAAGGAGCTCTCAGCTCTGAGATCCAGGAAAGTCTCGAAAATTTTAAAGTAATTATTGCATTCAACCGACGAGATTATTTTAATAAGAAATTTGCTGTCGCCAATCTCACCAATTTTCGTACGTCTATCATCGCCGGTCTTGGCAACAATATTTTTAGCCCGATCTATGACTTTGCCTCAAATGTGGCTCAGCTCATCGTGCTCATGTACGGTATCCTCCTCATCGCACACGGACAGCTCGAGATCGGTATCCTCGTGAGTTTTATTCTCTACATTGCACGCTTTTATGACCCGCTCCGTCAGTTTGCAAACTTTTGGGCAACGATGCAGATCGCTCTTGCTGGCTGGGAGCGTATTTCCGAGATCAGTAAAATGGAGACTGACCTCGCAGTTATTCCAAAGGAAAATAAGACGACCATGCACGAGTATGGTGTCATGAAAAAAGTCGTCCTCGGACACGACTCTATCATACGTTTTGAACATGTTTCGTTCCGCTACCCAAGTGACGGTGAGAGTCGAGAGCTAGCAGGTGCGCGCACAGATGCAAACGAAGGAAAAGAAGTTCTACACGACGTTAGCTTCAATCTAGATAAAGGTAAGACGTATGCGCTTGTAGGACCGACTGGTGGTGGCAAGACGACAACGGCATCACTCATTGCGCGTCTTTTTGATCCAAGCTCGGGTGTGATTTATTTAAATGACAACGACATCCGCTCATATACCCCAGAGGAGCGCACAAAAAAAATTGGCTTTATTCTCCAGGAGCCTTTTCTTTTCAGCGGTAGTGTTAAGGACAATATTATTTACGGCAACAGCGATTTTGATATGCAAGACGGAAAAGTAAGTAGCGCTGACCTCGAGCGTGTCATCAAGGAAGCAGGACTTGAAAAACTTCTCGAGCGCTTTGAACATGGTCTCGACACGACCATTGCAGGCAATTCAAATACACTTTCGATCGGCCAGCGCCAACTCATTGCGTTCATCCGAGCAGTGCTCCGACGTCCCGAGCTCCTCATCCTTGATGAGGCAACTGCAAATATCGATACAGTGACTGAGCAGCTCCTCGAGGATATTCTCCGTCGACTACCGCGCGAAACAACAAAAGTGATTATTGCTCATCGCCTCAATACTATCGAAAGTGCTGACGAAATATTCTTTGTAAACGGCGGTACGATCACACCAGCCGGCTCGATGGAACACGCGGTGGACATGCTCCTGCATAACAAACGAAGTAGCTAGAAGCTACGCAATATATAAATCTTGGTTATAGCCGCCAACGCCGACGTACTCAGCTTCGCCACGGATGATTTTTTCAAATGGTGTACAGGTGGCGCATCCGTCTGGACCTTTCGGGCAGCGGAATGCCATCTCTGGACTAAAGTTTTTTGCTTGATCGCGGGCTTTTTTTACTTCACGAGCGACAGCGAGCACACTGGTGAGGGACCTGGCGAGATCCGGAAGAGGCATCTCAACCGGCGCGTCGTCCTTGTCGAGATACCAGTACGACGCGCCGGTCACCTTCCTTTTTTGCAGCTTATGAAGCAAAAGCTGATAAATCGGAAGCTGCAATGAGTCTCCTTTTTCTTCATTTTTACCTGTCTTAAAGTCGAGCACATGCAAACTATCGCTCTCAGGTTTGTAAATAAGCCAGTCAATCTTTCCGCAGAGAATAATATTTTCCTCCTCAGATAGAAAATAATGCGGAAGCATATCAGAGGGATTGTCACTGCCAAATTTTACAGTCTTTTCAACAAGAGGTCCTGGGTGCGCGATGACTCTCTCGATCATTGCTCGACCACGAGCCTTCATTTCTGCTTCGTGTTCTGTACTCGTGAAGCCCCCGATCTTTCCAGATATTTTTTTCCATTCTTCATCAAATTTTGCATAGAGCTCTTCTGGGTTATTAAAACGTTGCAGCCGTTCCTGAACTTTGTATGAGCCGAGACCTTCGACGACTTCGTGCACAGCAGTCCCGAGTGACATTGCTGGCGAGACAATACCTATTTTCCGACGAGATTTTGGGTCCTTGTATACATTGTGCAAATAATACGCACGCGGACACTTGATAAAGTCTCCCATCGACGAATGCGATACCCACACTGCAGAATATTTGTCAGCCATGCTACTATTCTATCACAATGCAAAAAGACATCTGGGAAAATGAATACCGGAAACAAAAGCTCGTCAGCATGAGCGAGGAGCCACAGGCGTCGGTGAAGGATTTTTTGCGATGGCTGCGCAAAGGTGAAGAGAAAAGTAAACCTCCCCGTCAGCCGGTCTCACTCGAGAACATCAATGTCCTCGACCTTGGCTGTGGTACTGGAAAAAATGCACGGCACATTGCGGGGCTCGATGCTGGTAATAAAATTACCGGCATTGAGATTTCTGAAACTGCTCTCCGGTACGCACGCGAGCGAGACTTACTCAACCCCGAGCCCTCAAAACAAATCACCTATGTTCACCAAAGCATCGGCGAACAATTTCCTTTTATCGATACGGCATTTGATCTCGCTTTCGACGTCACCTCGTCAAACTCACTCGACGAAAAGGAGCGTGCTGTTTTTCTTTCTGAAACTCATCGCGTTCTCAAACCTGGCGCTTACCTTTTTGTGCGTGCGCTTTGCAAAGATGCTGACAAAAACGCGCAGTACCTCCTCAAACACAATCCTGGTCCAGAAAAAGACACCTATATCATGCCTGACCTCGGACTCACTGAACGCGTTTTTTCGCGTGATGATTTTATACAAACCTACTCCGGCGCCACAATTGGCAAGCCACTTTTTACCCTCCTCCACCTCGAAAAAGAAACCCACTATAGCAAGGTCGCCGACCGACTTTACAAGCGAAATTTCTGGGTTGCATACCTTCAAAAATAGGCCTTGACATTGGGAAATATTACTGCTATTTTCTAGGCAATAGCGGATAGTTCCACAAACAATTTGGTCTCAACGCTAGGGGATCATACATCAAGGACACACATGGACCACTCCAGTGACGACAGACAGAAAGCCTTGAGGTATGCAGTGTTATACCCCAAGCAACAGCTCGCAGAAAGCATGCACCGCCCTGCTCCGATGGATATCGCTATCGAAATCGGGGATATCGAGGAGTATTTTCAGAAAGCCCACAAGCTGAGTACGGAGGAAGTCTCCGAATTCATTCTCCATCTTGCGGAAAAGGCTCATATTCCTGACTGTGGCTGCTAATCCCAACTCCTTAATGCCCGACGAAACACTTCGTCGGGCATTTTTATTAGTAAATGATATTTTTCTTGCCTTTTCGGCCATTTTCCTCTATAGTATCGAAACGCCAAGTAACCCCGCACCTTTATTATTATTAGCTAAAAAGCGGAACTTGAGCACTAAAAAATGTTTAAAAAACTAAAAGAAAAGCTTCACATTGGTGAAGAGGCAGCAGAAACAGCGACAGAAACAAAAACAGCTGAAAAAACAGAAAAGAAAGCAGCCCCAAAAGCAGACAAGGCAGCAAAAGCTGAGAAAAAAGCAAAGCGTCCAAAGAAGCCCGAGACAGAGGAAGAGACAGCCGCAGCATCCGCAAAGAAAAATAGCGTGATGGGCAAACTCGTCGAAGGAATGAAAATCCCTGCGACCGAAGGCGATGTCGTCGAAGGTCTCGTTATCAATATCGAAAAGTCAGCAGTCTACATTGACCTTGCTCCATACGGCACGGGTATTATTTATGGAAAAGAGTTCATCACAGCTCGCGACATCATCAAGAAGATAAACATTGGTGACAGCGTTGCCGCGAAGGTCGTCAACACAAACAACGAAGACGGCTACATCGAGCTCTCTCTCAAGGAAGCTCGTCAGGCACTCATCTGGAGCGAAGCTGAGGAAGCTATCAAAAACAAGAAAACTCTTGAGCTCCCAGTTCTCGAAGCAAACAAAGGAGGACTCATCATCGGCTGGCAAGGCATCAGCGGTTTCCTTCCTGCGTCACAACTCAAGAGCGAGCACTACCCTCGCGTCACTGACGGCGACAAGGACAAGATCCTCGAAGAGCTCAAGAAACTCGTCGGTAAGAAGATTTCAGTCTCGATCATCTCTGCATTGCCGAAGGAAGGCAAGCTCATCTTCTCTGAAAAGAGCCCTGAGCATAAGGACAAAGAAAAGATCGTTGGTAAATACAAAGTCGGCGATACACTCGAAGGAGTTGTCACTGGCATCGTGGACTTTGGCGTCTTTGTAAAGCTCGAAGATGGACTGGAGGGCCTCGTTCACATCTCTGAGATCGACTGGTCACTCGTGGAAGATCCTCGCATGCTCTTTAAGGTAGGCCAAAAGGTCAACGTGAAGGTTATCGATATCAAAGAAAATAAAGTCTCTCTTTCGATCAAAGCACTCAAGGAAAATCCTTGGACAGAAGCTGCTAAGAAATACAAGAAAGACAAAGTCGTCGAAGGTGTCGTCATCAAGTTCAACAAGCACGGCGCCCTCGCCTCTATTGAGGAAGGCATTGCAGGACTCGTCCATATTTCTGAATTCGGTTCAGAGGAAAAGCTCCGCAAATCACTCGAGCTCGGCAAAACCTACACCTTTAAGATCAGCCTCTTTGATCCAAAGGAACAGAAGATGGCGCTCTCATTCGTCAACAAAGAAGCTCCGGCGAAGAAATAGCTTTGGTCAATTAGAAAACCACCTCACTAAAAATGAAGTGGTTTTCTTTTGGTTAATTTTAATTTATTTAGCACTTACCTGCTTCGACGCCTTGTGT
>JBAXYC010000052.1:0-5225 GCA_037127615.1 bacterium
ATTTGAAGTTGACTTTGTAAACGACGGAAGATTGCAGTGTTTCTTTCCAGCAGAGTGGAAAAGATTTGTATCCTTGGTTCCGACTGAACATCAAAAGACCGGTGATGACGCCATGAAATATTATGCCGGAAAAATGCGATCAACAGACAAGAGAGAAGCTCAGAAATATGCTGATGAGTGGACCCTCTGGGAAATAACTTTGTGTTCGGTCGACTACGATCAAAAGAAACTAGAAAAAAGCATTATTGGAGATAAAAGCAATATCGCGCTCGCTATTCTCGAGACACATTATTTTCTAAATAAATGTTTTGTTCCAGAAAATTACATTCTTGATAATATTGATAAGATCAAGCACATACCATGCATGGTGATACAAGGTCATTTTGACATGTGTACACCTCCTATTTCAGCCTATGATCTTGCGCAAGCGTATGGAAGTAAATTAGATTTGCAGTGGGTTAATGCAGGACATATAAGTAAAGATCCAAAGATTGTAACTCACTTTAAAAAATCACTCATGCGTTTTTTTGTGTAGCGATGTGGTCTGGGTATTTTTCTACAGAGTAAGAAACCCTACTACTCAATCTCAACCAGCACTTCATTGCGGCGCATCCAGGGCGGTGTCCATGGCGGGTTGTAGCCGGCGTATTGAGGTTCTCCTTTTACGACGATCTTGTCGCGCTGCAGGGCAGCAAGCAGCTCTTGCTTTTTTACTTGAACACGGTCGCTTGTACGTAGCCAGGAAAATTGCTTCACGGCCATTTTTTTCTCAGGGATAACAACTATCTTTACACGAGAGTCAGTCGGTACGGGCAAGGTGTCGAGTGTATATGAACGAGGCATACCAAACGCGATGGTGTGTGACTCGCCCTCGATGCTTGCTGTGACGGGTGCTGTCATGGCGATCGAAGTGTTCATTTTTTCTTCAATAACCGGTGCGGTCATCGCAATACTTTCTTTTTTTGTGTTACCGCCAAAGATATAGCCGGCCACGATGCGGAACCCCTGATTGATCGCGGTCGAGTATGGTCCTTGCACCACTGTCTGCGCAACAATGTGCTCAGGGTAAAGGCGTATCTCGTAATCTTTTTCAGATTTGATGACAGAATATGCGGTTTGTTCAATACGTGATGACATATGGTTTATTGTACGCTACATAGCGCAGGGTATCAATACAATAGATGCGAACGCACAGCTATTTTTTTATGATATAGTTTCAATATGAAAGCATCCATAGTTGATTTCAATACAGCACTCGCCGCTACTCCGAAGGCGAAGGTCACATGGGGTAAGCTGACCCCGATTGCGCGCAGGGATTTTGTGAGTTGGATAACATCGGCAAAACAGGCTACGACACGTGATCATCGTGTTGAAAGAGCGTGCGCGATGCTCGCGGCGGGGAAGCGACGGCCGTGCTGCTATTCGATAGTTCCAATGGCTTTTTATTCCGCTCTCGCCGCCTCACCAAAAGCAAAAGCTACTTGGAAAGAGCTCACACCGACTGAACGTCGAGATTTTGTGGATTGGATTGAGGCGCCGACGGAGTCCGTGACGCGCAAGGCTCGGCTCGACAAAGTCTGTGCGACACTCGTGGCGGGAAAACGTCGACGTTAAGGACTCGCGCAGCATTGCACTCCCCGCGGCTTTATATTAGTATGTTCGTACAACTCCATAACGTTTATCAAGAGTGGTAGGTAGAGTATTGGCTCAGTGACCTATCCAGCAACCTCTTACGAAAGTAAAAAGGTGCTCCATCCAATCCCGCAAGGGAAAGATAATGTCTCGTAAAGACTCTTTCCTCAACGGAAGGAGTTTTTATTAATTAATTAGTTAATTTGCAAAAAATACTATGTTAAAAACAGCAGAATCAGTTTCCATTTCGCATCCGGACAAAGTGTGTGACCAGATTTCAGATGCGATCCTTGATGCATGTCTCGAGCAGGATCCACATACACGTTCGGCGATCGAAGTGCTCGGCGGTCACGGCATTATCACAGTAACCGGTGAGCTCACAACGAAAGCTTATGTGAATATCAGAAAAATTGCCCAGCAGGTTTACAAAGACTGCGGATATAATGAAAATATTGGTGTGACGGTAAATGTCGTAGAGCAGAGCCCCGAGATCGGTCACGGTGTCGACAACGAAGGTGCCGGCGATCAGGGTATCATGGTGGGGTATGCGACAAATGAAACGCCAGAGTTTCTCCCGCTCGAGCTTGTGCTCTCACGAAAGCTCACCAAGGCAATGGGTGCACGTGACGGCAAAGCGCAAGTAACGGTGAATGACGGAAAAGTTATCTCAGTGCTGACGTCGGTCTGCAACGCCGACTATAGTAAAACGTCAGAGCTTGTGAAAGTTGTCAAAAAGGAAATCGAACCGCTTCTCGCAAAAGGTTTGAAGCTTGAAAAAGTCTGGATGAAAAATCCAAATGGCGCATGGTCTATCGGTGGCTTCGACGCTGACACAGGACTCACTGGCCGAAAGCTCGCCGTCGACAACTACGGACCAAACATTCCCCTTGGTGGCGGTTGTTTCTCCGGTAAGGATGCGACAAAGGTAGACAGAAGCGGTGCGTACATGGCGCGACGCGTGGCTGTGGACTATCTCAAAAAAAGAAAGGCAAAGGAGGTCTATGTGCATATCGCATACGCGATCGGTGTTGCCGAGCCGACAATGGCCACAGTGACGATCGATGGTGTACAGGAGGTCATCTCAGGGTACGACCTTCGACCAAAGTCAGTGATCAATTTCCTCAAATTACGCCGACCACAATATAAAAAAACCGCACAGTCAGGACATTTTGGAAATGGGTTTGCGTGGGGCTAGTCGGTATTTATTGGCATGGTAAAATATCAGGATCATAGGTGGCCTTATTAATTAATAAATTATGACTATGTTACCAATCAATCTACTCGCGGTTATCGTCGCAGCGGTCGTGGCGTTTGTGCTTGGGTTTTTATTTCATGGGCCAATTTCAGGAAAACTTTGGATGAAGCTCGCAAATATTCATCCGACTGGAAATGAAAAGCTCGCAGATATGATCCCACAGATGGGCTTGAATTTGCTGAGTAATCTCTTCACTGCCTACGTCCTCGCGGTCGTGTATTTGTTTGCATCGACATCACCATACGGATCTGTTGGCGCATGGGGAGGTATCGCCACCGCACTATGGGTCTGGGTCGGTTTTCTTGTGACGACTACATCAATCGAAGTCATCTGGATGGGCCGTTCGAAAAAACTTTGGCTTTTTGAGGCTGGGTGTTCATTCATCGTCATGATCGCGATGGGTGCGATCATCGGGAGTTGGTAACCTATTATTTTTCGCGGACGTTAGTCAAAAATAGAAACAAGATACGTATCGATCGTGCGCTGATCGAGATCGTAGAAGTTTTTATTTTGGTTATGGAGGTCGGTGGCAAGCTTTATGCCGACATAGCGCCAGTGCCAGGGTTCAAAAACGTAATAGCCGTTGTTTTTTGGATATGAAAGAATAAAGCCGTATTTGTAGGCATTTTGTAGCATCCATTGATATGCCTGTGTGGTGTCAAAACCGTCGAGTACACCACCAAGTCCTCCGGTGATCATGTCGACAGCGGTACCGAGCTGGTGTTCTGAGTAGCCTTGGTCAGCAGAAAATGAGTTTGCGGTACCCGCGCCGTAGGTCACGGTGTATTCGCCTTTGAGTGCACGTTGTTCGGCAAATGATCGATATGAAGAAAAGACAAAAAGCTTTACGCCGGTCGACGAGGCGTCATTTATCATTGAGATGAGTCGTGGCATGGCATCGGCCTGAAAGAGGAGCTGCTTTGTATTGCTATACTCGTATGCGTTTGGAATTTCAGCGAGACGCTTTGGTACATAGTTTTCATTTAGAAAATATACTTTAGAATATTTTTTTAAAAGCTCGGAATCTGTCTGTGAGAGTTTTTGAAGTGTGCCCAATGTGCCCGAGAGGTTTCCAACCTGGTTTTGCACGCCGCCGATCTGCTGCTGGATAGCGCCAACACTCTGCTCTTGGGTCGAGAGGGCACTCGATAGCGATGAGTGCGTCTGGTCAATGGAAGACTGGAGGTTTGACGTTGACGAAGCAAGGTTTGTGCTGAGTGAACTGATCGCAGTCGTCAGAGTAGCAACCCTTTCAGAAAGGGCACCGATTTGAGTATATGAGTAAATAGCCTCACCGCCAATAAGTACAACGGCGATACCAAATCCAATAAATACAGCCTTATTTTTCATGAGTATTGATTTCATGTAACTCATTGTATACCATATTTTTTTTCATGTATAATACTAGTACGTATGAAAAAAGATGTTCTAGTTTTCGTGAAGTATCTTGGTTTTATTCTGCCAGTGCTTATCCTCGCGGCGGGCGGTTATTATCTCATACAGCTCCAGCAGACAAAGAAGGCAAGTATTGATGCTGCGACCTCTCGAATACAAGCAAGTCTTGTTCTACAGCAAGCATCTCCTGCGCAAATAGCCGCTGATCTCGCACAGGCGAAAGCGACACTTTCAGCTGACAAAGCAAAGCTCGCAGCGCTCACCGCCAGTGAGCAATCTGTGTCGCCGGTGAGCGCTGCTGATATACAACAAGCCTATACCACCGATCACAATGCTGTTAAATCAACTGATATTCTTTTTAAAAACCCTCAGACATCTAGTCCGAAACTAATCATAAAAACGAGCGCGACTATTCAAGCGCAGATAGATCTATTGCGAGCGAAGATCAATACAACATTTGCATTGTGGTGGGCCCTTGTCTCAAATACTTCATCGACCGGTGTCATCGATTCCCGTGTTCCTGCAAAGGAGCAACAGTATGCAGCTGATATTCAGGCGTATGTAGATGATCTCAAGAGAGTCACTGACGGCCTTACCCCTGGCAACTCTGGGTTAAGCCAAGCACAAATAGATGCATATCAGGCTGTTGTCGATGCTGCAGTGAAACAAGCAACTGATGTTCAAAAAAATATAGATGCCGCTGCTACTCCACCACCGCAGTCGCCCCCAGTTCAACAACAGCAAGATGTCGTAAATCAGGATCAGGCGCAGATAAATGCATTGCAGGCAGCGCTCAATCCGCAGGCACCAGTAGTGCCGTCATCGCCCGATGTTCCTCCACAAAGTCCGTCATCACAGGGTCAGTCGCCGACCGATGCAGGAGCAACCCCTCCAGCTGATACGACGCCACCATCAGATACATCAGCACCGCTTCATCTCATTG
>JBAXYC010000053.1:0-4867 GCA_037127615.1 bacterium
CTGTAGCTCCATCGACGACATGACCATCGAGATCTTCTGACTCTTTTTCTTTACTTCAAATGTAAACTCATTTTCTGGAGAAGAAACTGGTTCACCAGTAGCTGATGTCATCTCGGCTATGCCCTTTGCGGTTTTGTTTTTTGATTTTAGTGCAGTCGACGCAGGTTTGAGCCCAACCGTGATCGTGCCGTTTTTAGTTACACCACGAGAAATCATGAGGCCAGCAACTGGCGTGAGGATCTTGTTTTGGATGAGACGCTTGAGCGGACGTGCACCGTAGTGTGGGTTGTAGCCCTCCTTTGCAAGGTTCGAGAGCACCTCGGGAAGAATAACAAGATTGATATCCTTCGCCTTGAGACGCGCCACCACAGCGTCAACCTGGATCTTGACGATCTGCTCGATCGACTCCTTGCTCAAAATATCGAAGAGTATAATGTCATCGACGCGGTTCAGGAACTCGGGACGGAAATAGTCCTTGAGCGATCCCCTCACGCGAGTCTTTGTCTCAGTATAGTTTGCTTTTTCAGCAAGTGCGACATCTTTTTCCTGTGCAAAGCCAATCTTCTCCATCTTTTCGATATACTGCGCACCAATGTTTGATGTCATGATGATCACAGTATTTTTAAAGTTGACTGTGCGGCCCTTTGAATCAGTAAGACGGCCATTATCAAGAACCTGCAAGAGAATGTTAAATACTTCAGGGTGTGCCTTTTCAATTTCATCAAAAAGAATCACCGAGTATGGACGATGACGAACCATTTCAGTAAGTCCTCCACCTTCATCGTGACCCACATAGCCTGGAGGCGCACCAATAAGCTTTGACACCGAGTGTCGCTCCATAAACTCAGACATGTCGACGCGAATGAGAGCTTTCTCGTCATTGAAGAGGAACTCAGCAAGCGCCTTTGTGAGCTCGGTTTTTCCGACACCTGTAGGGCCTAGGAAAATGAACGATCCAATCGGACGATTTGGATCTGCAATACCGGCACGAGAGCGCTTGATCGTATCAGAGATCTTTTTGACAGCCTCATTCTGACCGACAATGCGTGTCTTCAAATCATCTTCCATACGTGATAGCTTTGCCATCTCAGCTTCGAGCATGCGTGACACAGGAATACCCGTCCAACGTGCGACAACATCAGCAATATCCTGTTCAGTAATTTCTTCTTTGAGAATACGTCGTGACGACTGGAGCTTTTTTAGACGCTTGCTCTTCTGATCAAGATCTTTTTCAAGCATCGGTATTTTTCCATAGCGAATCTCAGCGGCTTTTGCAAGATCAGCCTTTGCCTCAGCGTGCTCAGCCTCGATGCGAATCGTCTCAAGCTCTTTTTTAATGCGCTTGATGTCAGTAATCGTGTCTTTTTCATTTTTCCACTTGAGCTCAAGCTCGGAAGTACCCTCTTTGAAATCAGCGATTTCTTTTTCGATCTTTGCCATGCGCATGCGAGCCTCCTTGCTCGTCTCTTTCTTGAGTGCCTCACGTTCAATCTCCAAACGCATTATTTTACGTCGAGTCTCCTCGAGTGCTGGTGGCATATTTTCAAGAGAAATTTTCAAGAACGAGGAAGATTCATCAATAAGGTCGACTGTTTTGTCTGGCAAAAAGCGGTCGCTAATATATCGAGATGAAAGATTGACGGCAGCGACGATAGCGTCGTCTGTGATATGCACGCCATGATAGAGCTCATATTTTTCCTTCAACCCGCGGAGGATTGTGATGGCGTCCTCAACTGACGGCTCGGCCACATAGACAGGCTGGAAACGACGAGTAAGGGCTGGGTCCTTTTCGATGTGTTTTTGATACTCCTTGAGGGTCGTCGCGCCAATTGCACGCAGCTCGCCTCGTGAAAGCGCTGGCTTCAGCATATTTGACGCATCCATTGAGCCTTCGCTTGCGCCCGCACCGACGATCGTGTGGATCTCGTCGACAAACAAAATAATCTTTCCATCAGCCTGTTCGATTTCTTTTAAAATATTTTTGAGGCGCTCTTCAAACTCTCCGCGATACTTTGTTCCAGCTATAAGCGAACCAAGGTCGAGTGATACGAGCTCTTTATCTTTGAGCGACTCTGGCACATCTCCCTGGGCCATGCGAATAGCAAGTCCTTCGACAATGGCAGTCTTACCGACACCGGCCTCACCGATAAGGATTGGATTATTCTTTGTGCGACGAGAAAGGATCTGGATGATGCGGAGGATTTCATTGTCACGACCAATGACCGGGTCGAGCTTGTTGTCGCGCGCGAGCTTCGTGAGCGAGCGCGCGTATTTCTGCAACGTGCGAAACTTCTTTGGCTTGTCAGTTTCGGAAATAGTAGATGTACGGAGTTCATTGATTACATTCACAACACTTGTACGATCAATTTTAAATCGTGCAAGAATATCTCGTGCTGCGCCAGGCACATCAAATATCGCCACAAAAAGATGTTCTGTAGAAATAAACTCGTCTTTGAGACTTGCTGCAACTTTTCCCGCATTTTCAAGAATTGCCGCAAGATCGGGGGTCAGATATATCTGATATGACGGTGACAACACATTTGTCGACTCCGGGCTTTCCAAATTTTCCAAAATAATATCAGTCAACATCATTGTGTCGATCTCCATTTTGTCGAGGATTGATGTCACCATGCTTTCTTCCTGCAAAATAAGCGAGCACAGTAAATGCGCTGGATTTACATGGTTAACCCCGCGTTCAATAGCGAGTTCGTGCGCTCGACGAATAGCTTCTTTTGCTTTTGTTGTGAAGTTTTTGAATGGAGGCATATTGTTGGATATTAATTATTGAACTGCAATCGCTGATTTAATGATACCTGTCGGATAGAGTGTTCCCGATACTGGCTGAATACCGATAACCTGACCAGATGGAGTAAAGTAAACGGCGGCGGTGAGCATTTTTGAAAAATCAATACTGGTTGTAAAGGACGCGAATGCTGTATCTGATGCCGGGGTTACATTTGTCACAATTCCCTGTCCGAGTGTTGGCGAATCTGCTCCGGAGAGTGATAGTGCAACTTGCCCAAGCTTTGGTAAACCGCTCGCAAGCACTGCTGGAGTGAAAACGGTGCTCTTAACCTTATCTGCTGGGACTTGCGCGAGAAGGAAAACAAGATCGCCATTGTTTTGAGACTGCACAATCGTTAAGGGTACGGTCGTTCCGTTTGGAAGTTGTCCGATATAGCTACTAAAGAGTGCGACAGATGCCTTGTCAGCAACAACGAGACCAGACTTTGAAACAACTAATCCAATGCCGGTTGTCGAACCGATCGGGTTGCCATTTACATCCACTCCGGTAGCATTTTTTATGACAATAATACTTTTCTGCACAGAAGCGAGAGCTGAGGAAACTTGTGACTGTGTATCCGTGCCGGATGAAGAAATAACCGCGGCTTGATTTGTGTCTGTCGACGCTGGTGACGACTCGATCGTGCGCTCAATAATACGATTGATCGTATTTGTCACACCGACTGGCGCCTGATCCATGAGGGCAACCGTCACGATGCCGGTCGCTATCGACGTAACGAAGCTCACGAGGAGGGTTAGAAGGACGATTTGTTGTTTAGTTAGGTGTTCCATAGAGAGTGAAATATGCGTTTATTATAATCATAAATGGACACACTCGTCAATATTTTTCACCAAAAAATCTATGTCTTTCTTTGTTGTCGCACGACCGAGTGAAAAACGGAGAGCCTGGCGAAGCGACAAGGCATTTTTATTCGCTTTTTCATCAGCGTTTCGTAGCGCTGTGATCACATACGACTCATCTTCGTCACGCAAACATGAGCTTTTCGTCGAGCACGCAATCCCGCGCGCATCAAGCTGAAGAAGTAAAAACTCATGATCAATGTCAGGTAGTGAAATATTGATATTATTTGCGATGCGTTCGTGGGGACTACCATTTATGACGAGTCCCGGCATTTTTTGTGACAATTTTTCAAAACCATAGTCGCGAAGTTGGAGTAGTCGCTTTGCTTCTTTCCCGTTTTTATTTTCATACGCAGCAATCTCGAGTGCTTTTGCAAACCCGACAATTCCCGCTACATTTTCAGTACCCGGTCGACGACCACTTTCCTGCCCTCCACCAAACATGATTGGCGAAACTTTACCTGTGGCACTTCGACGAATATAGAGCATCCCCACACTTCGTGGACCATATACCTTGTGAGAATCGGCTGTGAGCATGTCGACACCAAGTTTGTCGAGATTGATATCGAGATAAAGCATTGCCTGACACGCGTCTGTATGCACCAGTGGATACGAGAAACTATCCGGCGTACTCGAGTCTATTTTTGTCTTTTTAAAATCACGAACAATTTTTACAATCTCAGCAATCGGCTGAATTGTACCGATCTCGTTGTTGACCATCATGATCGATACCAGAGCCGTATTCGTCTTCAATAATTTTTTAAATGCAAGCACATCAATAACGCCATCATGCATCACTGGGATAATATCGAGCTCAATACCTTTTTTTGCGAGGGCATGTGCGGCCTCTAGAACAGATGCATGCTCAATAGCACTCACAATAATGTGAATGTCTTTATACGACTTCCCTTTTGAAATCAGATTTTCAACTGTACCAAGAACTGCAATGTTATTCGCTTCAGTGCCGCTTGCAGTAAACACAATCTCATCTACGTGAGCAGACAAAAACTGCGCACAACTTGCACGCGCATCTTCGAGTGTTTTCTTTGCGTGAACCCCGCTACTATATATTGATGAAGGGTTTGCAAAGCCGCCAACAGCTTCCTCCTTGGAAAAATCGACCAGCGCCTTACTCACTCGCTTATCAACTGGTGTAAGTGATGCATAATCCAAGTAAATAGTATGTTTTAGCTTTGGTTTTCTCATATACATACTATATACT
>JBAXYC010000054.1:0-4848 GCA_037127615.1 bacterium
ATATTTTTCAAGTCCTCGGGTACTTCGGGATTTCCATATTCATGCATCCAGCGCACAGCAATGCCAAACTTTGGAAAACGTACCATGTCAGTCAACGGTACACGCGAACAAATCGCTGTAAATAAATCTGGTCGCTGGACACCCACCGCTGCCACGAGAAGGCCGCCGTTGCTACCACCAATGATACCGAGATGACTAGTGTCAGTATATTTTTGAGAAATAAGATACTCGGCTGCGGCAATAAAATCATCAAATGTATTCTGCTTGTTCATTTTAATACCGCCCTTGTGCCATGTATCACCAAACTCGCCTCCCCCGCGAATATTCGCCACCGCAAATACGCCACCGCGTTCGGTCCACGGCACCCAATTTCTCATAAATGCAGGTGACAAATTATTATTAAATCCGCCATACCCATAGAGTAACGTCGGGTTTGACCCGTTTAGCTGGAGACCTTTTTTATAAAAAATAAACATGGGCACCTTTGTGCCGTCCTTCGACACGTACCATTCTTGTCGTATATTATAATCGCTCGGTCGTATTGGACTCTCTATCCTCTGACACTCCACGTACGTTGCAGTAGCTAGATCATATCGATATATAATTTTTGGAAAAAGAAATGACTCGACACCATAAAAAAATTCCTCTTCGTTGCGACGAGACGAAATCTTTGCCAAGCTCGAATACGGCGGCAGTGGTATTTTCCCTATTTCCCTGCCATCATGATCAAAAATAAATACCTCGGAGCAGACATTGACTAAGTATTCAACAAGGATTTTACTCTTCGTGCAACGAAATGTATTAAGTAGAACGGGTCTTTCCGAAATCAACTCTTTCCACTCGTCGACCGGTTCGTACATATCTTCATATCGAGCCCACAACACGCGGAAATTATTTGCCTTGTAATCCGTATATAGCAGCACTTTATCATCTAGAAAAGTGACAGAAAATTTTGATACAACTCCAGTGACAATCGGCTTCAGCGTATTTGTTGCTCTTTCAAATATATAAAGTTCATTCTGTGACCAATTTTGAGATGCCTGGACTCCAACATACATTCCATCTGGTGACATTGAAACATGAATCATATCATCTTTTGGTCGCCCCGCTCCGAAAATCGGCTCATCATCGTCAGGGTTTGTTCCGAGTTTATGAAAAAATAATTTGCCGTGTAAGTGCTCCTCATTTTTTGGTACGGTGCCGGGGCGAGCATTTCTCGTATAGAAAAAACCAGTATCGTCTGGAAGCCAACTGACAGAAGAAAAGCGACAGTGAATAATGTGTTCGGATAACTCCTGATTTGTAATAGTATTTTTTATATAAATAGTCGACATCTCATCGCCACCCTCCGAAATACCATACGCAACATACGCGCCGGTGTAAGAAACTACCCAGTAGTCGATAGTCACTGTATTCCCCTTTCGCTTTCCGTTTGGATTAAAAAGCTCGACAGGCTCACTCTTCAAGCCGTCTTTCACATACAAAACTGCTTGGTCTTCATCTGGTTTGCGCTCAGTATAAAAATATCGACCAAACACAGGGATTGGATTTGAGTACGAAGAGACTTTCAGATTTGTAGCGAGCTCATTAGAAAAAGTATGAAAAGTATCATTTTTAAGCACTGCTTCCATGTGCTCATTTTGTTGCTGTATCCAATCTTTTACTTCTGGATCTTGAGCGTTTTCTAGCCAACGATACGGGTCAGGAATCTTGATGCCGTTTATGTCGTCGACGATATTTTCTTTTTTAGTTTGAAACATGAATATGATTATACGTAATTAGTCCACTTCCCTCAACAATCCCTCAATATCAAGCGCCTCCGTGACCATCTCAACTGCGCCGTCATTTGCTACTTTCCACTGTGAGCGAGGACGATCAGCATAGAGCTCGACACCGATGCCGTCCGGGTCATTTAAATAAAGCGCCTCAGAAACACCGTGATCAGCACTGCCGGTCAGCGGGTAGTCAGCAGCGATAAGTCGCTTCAGCGCCGTCGCGAGCTCCTTTCGTGTCGGAAATAAAACTGCGAAGTGAAATAAGCCAGAGTGCCCCTGTGGTGGCGGCGTCACTCCCTTACCCGACCAAGTGTTAAGACCAATATGATGATGATATCCGCCTGCCGAAAGAAAAACAGCTGAATCTCCATAAAGCGTCGTCACCTCGAAGCCCAAGATGTCACGATAAAATGCAAGTGACCGCTCGAGGTCAGCAACGGTCAAATGTACGTGACCAATAGTTGTTTCTGGATGAATTTTCATAGGTGAAGTATATCAGTTTTTCTCAAAAACACGGTAGAGTAAAACGTAGCGATAATTTGACACATGACCATAAAGTATGTTACTTTTGTTTCTAGCAACGGTAGTCGTTCGCCGTTTTCGTAAGAAATAAATGAACTCAATAGCACACCACAACTCAGCATTTATGAAAAAGAAACAGAAGTTACCAACGGTCGTCAGCACCCTCGGTGTTGGCGAGAGACAAATGATCACCTACGTGATGCCACGGCTCGACAAAGAGATCGTCTGCGTCTGTCAGCAAGCGTCAGAAACATCACCGTGCTCCAAGCAATTCACGGTGCAGATGATCACACTGGACCCATGCACAGCAACACCAACGCAGGTCAATTGTCGGCACGAGATGATCTACGTGCCGCTCCACGGACTCGCCACCATTACCATTTGGTTCGATGATGGCAAACCGAAATCGTTTCACCTCCACATGGGCGAAGGTCCGGTGGTAGTGCCTCTCGGCCACCCGCATAGCATCCGCACCTTCAAGGGGACGGTGAGCGTGCACCGCATCGTTCCTTCACGGCAGGCATTCATGCTCGGTTGCGAGATGGACGCAAAAAAACTCTGTCGCAACGAGCACTTGGAGAAAATCCCCTCAAAGAAGTAACTCTCCGTTACGGTTGCAGCCGCCAGATAAATCTGGCGGCTGTTTTTATTTATTTCATCAATAATCATCTGAGGAATCGGTCACAGGTCTCGCACTTGTGTGCTCGCCCGCGACCCCGCCTCCTTCGCCCGCGCTCAGTCCGGCTTTCTCATCTCTCGATCCTCCCGTCAGACAAAGAAATAACCTCACTAAAGTGAGGTTATTTCTTTGTTGCGGGCGATCGAGGAATCGAACCTCGGACAGCGGATTTGGAGGCCGCAGTTATGCCACTTAACTAATCGCCCAATTGTCAGGAACTTGCCCACTATATCATGTTTTTTGTAGTTGGAAAACAAAAAACTCCTAGATGGGAGTTTTTTGTGGTGGCTCGATCGAGACTATTTCTTCGCCTCCTTGAACACAATGTGCTTGCGGAGAGCCTTGCTGTATTTCTTGAGCTCGATTTTCTTTTCTACGGTCTTGCGGTTCTTGCGGGTCGTGTAGACTTCGCCAGTTTCCTTATTTCGTAGTTGTATGAGTCGATCTTGTGACATAGATATTGATGTTATTGCTTTTTTTGACTGAAAATAATGTCCGCCAACTATACCTTACTGGCCACAAAAATGCAACAATGCCGAGCAAAACAAGTAAATGTCGCAGTACACGTAATGTGCTACAATAATCACCATGAAAATGCTCACCTGGCTATCAAAGCGCCGTTTTCCCTATGAGCCACTTATTTCGGTTGAAATATCCCGCAGTCGTCTCATTGGCAACCTCGCAGCGTTCCAGCGCCTCGCGCCAAAAAACAGCGAGTACCCAATGGGTGCCGTCGCCCCCGTCCTAAAGAGTAATGCCTACGGCCACGGTCTTTTCGAGGTCGCTAGCATTCTTGAAAAAAATGCCGTGGTTCCCTTTTTCGTAGTCGATTCATATTTTGAAGCAATTGCACTGCGCACACGAGGTATTCGCACCCCACTTCTCGTCATTGGCTACACTCGCCCAGAGATTATCGCCGCTTCTCGATTGAAAAATGTTGCTTTCACCGTCACAAGCCTCGACACCTTAAAAAGCCTCCGCGGAAAAAAGGCGACGATCCATGTAAAAATAGATACAGGCATGCGCCGACAAGGCGTCCTCGTGGACGAAATTGACGAAGCGTTACAACTCATCGCCGAATCTCCACACATCACCCTTGACGGCATCTGCTCACACCTGTGCGACGCGGACGATGCGGATCCTTCGTTTACACGCCAGCAAATCGCCATGTGGAATATTCTTGTGCGAAAAATACAAGCGGCGTTCCCTCTGCTTCGCTACATTCATCTTTCAAATACTGACGGGCATCGTTTTTCTGGTGAGATCGAAGCAAACGTATCTCGCCTCGGTATTGGCCTGTACGGCCTTCTCGATAACAATATTTTTACTGCGACCCTTCATCTCGAACCAGTTTTGCAAATGAAAACAATCATCACGGGGGTGAAGCCTCTCAAACAAAAAGAAACCGTCGGCTACAGCAATACGTATATTGCCCAGCATGACATGACGATCGCCACCGTTCCTGTTGGATATTTTGAAGGTATCGATCGTCGACTTTCATCTGCCGCTGCGGACCACACTCGCGGTGTTATTCTCGTAGGACCGGGACATATTGCATGTCCAATCATTGGCCGCATCAGTATGAATATTACGAGCATTGATATTTCAAAGATACCTCACGTGACAATCGGCACCCCCGTCATCGCAATCAGCAATAAATCATCTGATGAAAACTCTATTGTCTCTATCGCCAAAAAATGTAACGCGATCAGTTACGAAATCGTCGTCCACATCCCCGCTCATCTACGTCGAACGATTGTTGACTAACTGTATTGGTGCGTCGGGGTGGACTCGAACCACCGATGCCCGAAGGCCGGAGATTTACAGTCTCCTGGAATAGCCACTATCCGACCGACGCATACAAGATAGAGT
>JBAXYC010000055.1:0-4600 GCA_037127615.1 bacterium
AAAAAGACCTCACAAGGTAGGTTTTATCCACAATTACACAATAAAAATGTAAATAAATCTGTCTTTTTGGCAAAAAATGGCTCAACTAGAACACATAATGGTCAAAGATAAAGAAAAGTTAAAATTTTGACTTTATGAATATAAGCCATATTTTATGTCTTTTAGTAACAGTATCCCCAGAGTTATCCCCAGTTTTCAACAGAAAAAACCTTATTTCTACGTGATTAAGCAAAAGTTGTAAGTAAAACCGATATGGTGCGGGCAGGGAGAATCGAACTCCCGTCTCGTCCTTGGCAAGGACGTGTTCTACCACTAAACCATGCCCGCATTTCAATACCGAGCATTATATATGAACTCTGATTTTTTCGCCAGAAATTACCCTCACTTCTGTTATATGCTACGATAAAGTCATGCTCAAGAAACTACTTAAGAAAATCTCATCTTACCCGATTACTTTTGAATCATGGATCTTGAGCGTCCTTGGAATTATTGTAGTTAGGATTTTCCTCGAGCAATACTCAAACAATATACCGGGACACTTTGTATTGATCGACACCCCGACGATTATCCAATACGCCGCTTCGTTTATTGCAATACTTCTATTGACAATAGCCCCCATTCTTTATTTCACAAAAAAAACTCTTCAGGAGGTCGTATCGCTTACACTCTTTGCCTTTATGATCATATGGACCGCACCGATTTTCGATATCATATTGAGTGGTGGTAAGGGATATAACATTCATTACATTTTTCTTGGAGCAAGGGATTTGTTTTTTGCATTTATTTCCGAATTCTGGACAACAACTCCGGCTGGTATGACATATGGGATCCGTATCGAAATCGCGCTCATATTGATAGCCTCTTTAGGTATGATCTATATCTTTACAAGGAGTGCCTGGAAGACAGCTCTCGGAACTATTCTAATTTGGGCATCAATTTTCCTCGTCGATTGTATCCCCTCTTTTCTAGGAATGTTCCAGAGTAAACCAATTCCCTCTTTCATCAGGGATGGCATTATAAATTCAAACATAATCAATAACGGTAGTTTCTCACTAGATCTTGGTCTTAGTAGGCAGTATGACATCGGGTTTGACTCATTGATGTCGCAAGTCTGTGTTCTGATTATCATCATTGCCGTGGGCCTTATTTGCACTTTTGGATATAGAAAAAAAGCGACAATCCTGTTGAGAAATGCCCGATTCGACAGAATCCTTCACTATGTTCTCCTTGTGGTCGTCGGTGTTATTTTTGGTGGTGGAAAGCAATTCTTTTTATCTTGGGTAAACGATCTCTCACTCATTATCACAATGGTCGCATTTACCTCTGCGTGGATTTCAGCTGTATGTGTAAATGATATTCAGGATATTGGTATTGATCAAATTTCAAATAAAAATCGTCCCCTTCCCGAAGGTTCCTTCACCGTCAACGAGTTTCACTCTCTTTCAAAAATTTTCTTCATATTCGCCTTACTCGCAGCATACGCAGCAAGTCTCTATGGTTTATTCTTTGTTATTCTATTTTCGTGCGTATATTATATTTACTCAACGAAGCCCCTACTCCTCAAACGACATTTTATAAGCGGATCACTGGTTGTGGGTATAGCCAGCACCTCAGCGATCTTATCTGGCTTTTTTCTCGCATTCCCAAGCCATGAATTGCTATCTTTCTCTCCACTAATAGCTCTGGTAACAATACTTTTTTTTGGTTTTAGTTCGATGATAAAAGATCTGAAAGATTACGATGGCGACCTAACAAATAATATTAAAACCCTCCCCGTCGTCATCGGTTTCTATAAAGCAAAAGTTCTAATCGCTTTAATTGTCAGTGTTGCGATGATTGGTATGTCACTCTATCTTGGAAACAAGATCATTTTTATAGCGTCGCTCATAACTAGCGTTATTGTATGGGTTATTCTTTTGAAAAAAACTTACAAGGAAAGAAGTTTCTACGTAACATATCTAATCTACCTCATTTTTTGTAGTGCGGTTATTTTATTCAGCTAAAGGACAAAACTCACTGTGTTTATCTATTTGTGCTCCCGGAGGGATTCGAACCCCCAACAGCGGTTCCGAAGACCGATGTGATATCCATTTCACTACGGGAGCATGTGACCTACAGCAACAACCTTTTCATTAAGCGTCTCCTTATAATACTTGATAAGTAGCTTTTGCCAAGCGCTGACTGTCCGGAGTACGCCAATATTACTCACTGTAATCGATAACGAGCCTCTATAATCAGCCCGCTTCTGATAAAAATAGTGTTTAGGGCTGTATGATGTCTTGCTGAGTTTGTCGGGCGGTACGGCCATCGTACGAGCCCAGAAGGCTTCACATTTACTATCTCGATATGGTTCGTAGACGAAAACTCTCATTTTTAATGAGGGCTTCCCTTTTTCAACGTTATTTAACCCGACTCCAAGATAGCGCTCAATCCATTTCACCATTAGTTGAGCTTTCTCGGGTTCCGCAGTCATGAATTGAAGATTACTACTATTTTTTCGACCTACTTTTGTCTCATCTCTGCCACTAACCTTCCCTGAGTACAACCCGAGGCCGTACACAAAAAATGATTCGGGAATGTGCTTTTTAAATTCAATTTCCGCCTGATCAGATGCCGTCTTTTCTCGATAGACTCGACGAGCTTTTAAGGCAATTCCGGCCATGAACCTCCCCTGCTTCTGCCTTAGCTTTAGGCGCTCACCTAGCTGGATCTTCTGATGATCAGTTAGAGAAACCCACTGAACCCAGCTCGCGACAGTCGCTTTTGGTACCCCAATTTGGCTAGAAATTTCTCGGTACGAGTACCCTGATTTGCGCAGCTGCAGAGCCTTATATTTTTTCTGTACCATATCTTTCATATTATAAAATAGTATACCATAGTACAGTTTTAGAGAAAAACTGGGAACAGAAATCCTAAAAAATGTAATACGGTAGGTAAAATAAAAAAATGATGATATATTGATAATTAAGTAAAAGTGTTACCAAATATGACTACCCCAATTACGGCACTAAAACTAGAGGTTGTACCGAAGGAAATCGTTGATGTTTTTGAAACACTGACGAACGCCGGTTTTGAAGCGTACCTGGTCGGGGGATGTGCTCGAGATATCTTTCTCGGCAGAAAACCAAAAGACTGGGACTTCACGACAAATGCAACCCCTCAGCAAATAATTCCTATTTTTCCAAAGACCTTCTACGAGAACACCTTTGGCACTGTTGCAGTCGTAAATGAAGCAACCGAGGACCAGACTCTTAAAATAGTCGAGGTTACTCCATATCGTCTTGAAAGTGACTATGCGGATCACCGACACCCAGAAAACGTTCATTTCAGCGATAAAATAGAAGATGACCTACAACGAAGAGACTTTACCGTAAATGCCATTGCGCTTAGTTTGTCGAAGGGGGCAATAAAGGACATTATCGATCTTTATGGGGGCATAAAGGACATAAAGGACAAAACCATACGCACTGTAGGGGCGCCTGACGAACGCTTCAAGGAAGACGCGCTTCGCCTTATGCGTGCGGTACGACTTGCCGTAGAGCTCGATTTTAAAATTGACCCAGACACCAAAAAGGCGATACTAGATAATGCGCCCTTACTTACAAGGATTTCAACTGAGAGAATCCGTGACGAATTTGTAAAGATAATCATGTCTTCTGAACCAAAGAAGGGAATTGAAACACTCAACAAACTCGGTCTATTGCGCTATATAGCTCCAGAACTTGAAAGGGGAATCGGTGTGGAACAGAACCAAGCTCACGCTTTCGATGTCTGGGAGCATCTTCTTAGATCCCTCCAGCACGCTGCGGACAAGGGTTGGCCTCTGGATATTCGTATTGCGGCTCTATTCCATGATATTTCAAAGCCAGAAACTCGTCGCTTTTCACGTGAAACCAATCAATTCACGTTTTACGGCCATGAGGTTGTGGGTTCACGTGAAACAAAGAAGATCCTAGAGAGACTCAAGTTCCCCAAGAAGCTTGTTGAGAAGGTCACCCTCCTGATTCGTTGGCATATGTTTTTCTCCGACACTGAGTCTATTACGCTGTCTGCTGTTCGCCGTATGATCGCAAACGTAGGACAGGAAAACATATGGGATCTTATGAATCTACGCATCTGTGACCGTATAGGGACCGGAAGACCTAAAGAAGAACCGTACCGCCTAAGGAAATACCAGGCAATGATCGACGAGGCGATGCGCGACCCAATATCTGTCGGAATGCTTAAAATCGATGGTAAGAAAATAATCGAAGTCACAAAAACAAACCCTGGCCCTAAGATTGGGTGGATTTTGCATGCACTCCTTGAGGAAATACTAGATAACCCCGCTCTAAATACTGAAAAATACCTTGAAAATCGAGCAATAGAAATGATGAATCTGCCAGAAAGCGAGTTAAAACAGGCAGGTGAAAAGGGGAAAGAGGTCAAAGATGAAAAGGAGTCTGAGGGGGTGGCCGAGATTCGAAAAAAACACCACGTTTCTTAGCAAAACTTATATTTTAAGCCATATTTAAAGTGTTTCACATGTAACATTGCCCAAAAAAGGCTTATGTTTCATGTGTAACCTTTCACGTGAAACGTTAAAAAGGCACAATAAAAC
>JBAXYC010000056.1:0-4575 GCA_037127615.1 bacterium
GCGATCGAAACTTCTTTTGCACTATTATCATACGTATCTAGCAAAACCGGCATTGTCATTTCTAAAGAATTCAAATCCTTACCGAACGCATGCCCAAGGTGGATTTTAATCTTTTTACTTTTATCGAACGCATTACCCGCCGGTTTTATCGGGATTGTGAAATAAAGATGCATGAGATCAGTCTGCTCATCAATCCAGATATCAGGATCCTCAAGACCAATAAAGTCACTTGCACCATCCGATATGAGTTTGTTTATTATTTCAACCTCATTTTTAATATCAAGCTTGGCGCCAACAGTAAATTTTTCAAGTGAATCGCCTTTTGTTAGGTGCAACTCGCTCCTATCTACATACCCTTTTACCCGCACATCGCCTTCTCTGCTCGTAATACAACGTATCACACCTTCTCGGTAATTTGCCCGTGGATCCAGTGCGATCGCCATAACATGCGCAAACTGACCATCTGCACTTACTACTTTGTCATTATGCTCAAAATAAACTTTATTCATGTTTTATATACAAAATCCTGGAACTAGAAACTTGTTCCGGTAAACGCTTGAAACAGCACTGGAATAACCGGTGTGACAAACTGCCAGAG
Source organism: bacterium (assembly GCA_037127615.1). Classification (GTDB taxonomy): domain Bacteria; phylum Patescibacteriota; class Minisyncoccia; order Phycocordibacterales; family PALSA-1337; genus PALSA-1337. The sequence continues at coordinate 599 of JBAXYC010000056.1, forward strand.
AAAAACAATAAGGATAAGCACAAGGAAAAGAGAGTAGCGCTCGATTTGTGCGCGGATTTCATTCCATTCTTGATTCTGAGGAAAAATAGAAAAGAGCACCTTTGATCCGTCGAGGGGCGGAAGCGGTACAAGATTAAATACTGCGAGTGCAATATTGATCAAAACAATATAACGTGAGAGATCGATAAATCCGATCGCAAATGCAGATGTCGCCGTCGACACAAAGATAGCAGCATCGGGATGCACGACAGCAACTCGAATAATAGTGCCGAAAATAAGTGCAATACATATATTTGATACTGGCCCCGCAAGTGCAATGAGAAGCTCGCCAACGCGGCGACTCTTTAGGTTGTAGGGATTGAACGGAACTGGCTTTGCCCAGCCAAATGTAAAATGTCCCAACGTCGTGATGATCGGTACAATAATAGAACCAAGCGGATCAATGTGCTTCAGTGGATTCAACGTCAGTCTTCCCTGCAAACGCGCGGTCGGATCCCCGAGCCGCTCTGCCATGAGACCATGGGAAACTTCGTGAATGATAACTGAAAAAATTAGGATGATGATCTCGAATATAATGGTTGTTGTTTGCATAATTTACCATCTATGATAGCATAGTATCCACTAACAAATATATGGCTAAAGTATGTGCAATAACTAAACGAGGTTCACGAATGGGCGGCGGCTACTCAAACGCCACTCGTGCTACTCAGTACAACCCAACTGGCATGGTACGAAAGTATCCAAATCTTCAGAAAAAGAAGATCTATGTTCCTGAGCTCAAAAAGTCATTTAACCTCGTTATCTCGACTCGCGCCTTGAAGACCATCCAGAAGCGCGGCGCATACGCCACTCTCAAAAAAGCAGGCCTCATCTAGTAAAACCGCTTCGGCGGTTTTATTTTTAAGGTGGCGTGCACTCACGTGGCACTTATGTCGAGCGCCCTCGGTAAATTTACTTCCGCATAACCTTTGCTCCATCAGAGATAAACTCGACTGTACCATCTGTTGCTAAATTAATTATATGTAGAGCCGACACATTAAATATACTGAATGGCGGCTTCTTCGGTTTCTTAACTATTGATACTTGTGCAGCGGCCTGCTTTTTAGAAATAACAACATAATCAGGATGGACCAGGGTAAAGAAATTTTCGGCAACAGTATTTGATCCACCTGCATGTTGAAAAATCAGCACATTTGCAACTATGTTGGTTGATAAACTTGTACTCGCAATAGATTTTTGTTCTGTTTTCGATAAATCCCCCACCAGAAATGAAGTGCCCCCATATCGAATGCGCAGTGCAAGCTGGGGCATATTTGTTTTTGAAAATATAAACCTAGTCGTCGTTGCCGGTGGAAAAATAATATTTCCGACAACTCGTCCATATACACTTTCTTCAAAAAGTAGCGTGTCCCCCGCGGCAACTTTTTTGTTTAAAATTTTTTTATCATGAATTATTTTTTCTAACTCAAGATATGCAGTGCTTGTTGAAGCAAGTCGTGCCAGTTTGGAGACACTGTCTGGTCCAGTAAACATATCGACCATTTCAATAACCTGCCCGACATGATACCGATTCACCACGTCTACCAGACCTCCGACATGCGCATCGTCATTTTTTGTTAAAACAATAGTGTCAATATTTCGACGATAGAACGGCATATGAGATGTAAGCAAGCGCATGATGCCATTTGTTTTTCCTCCATCGATAAGAATGGTGTGATTATCCGGTGTACGAATAAAGGTCGAAATGACTGTGTCGGAAAGCATCGGGTAGACCTCAAGCACGTTAGGTCGCATCTCCCAGTGCCAGACATACACACCTGACACGCTGACGGCGCCAATAAAAAACAATACAATCATAATCACATACTTTTTAGTCATAGGTTTGATATACTTTAATTACAACTTACCAATAAAGGCCATCGGCCACTACAATAAAAATATGAAACAATTTGAAGAAAAAAAATTTACAGTTCCAATACTCAAGGGCATATCTGCAAAAACAATCGAGGAGCATCTCAAGCTGTATGCGGGGTATGTTAAGAATGCAAACTTAATTGGCGAAAAAATGGGCGTATATGCACAAGACATTGAAGCGAACCTTTATGTCCTTGGTGAACTCAATCGTCGATTTAGTTTTGAATACAACGGCATGCGCAATCATGAAGTTTATTTCTCATCACTGGAGGGTGGTCCAACAAATCTTACCGACACAAGTCAGCTCAAAAAAATGATTGCCGAAACATGGGGATCATATGAAGGGTGGTTTGATGGATTTAAAAAACTTGCAGCGACGACACGTGGTATCGGATGGGCAGTTCTCTGGTACGATCGAAAAAACAGACGACTTCTCACATCGTGGGTTGATGAGCAACATCTCGGCCAACTTCAAGATTGTGCGATGATACTTGGTCTTGATATGTGGGAACACTCCTATGTCGCAGACTACCAGCCATCCGGCAAAAAACAGTATGTCGACGATTTCTTTGCAAATCTCAACTGGGCGGTGATCGAGAAGAATTTTGTTGCAACTCAATAATCTCTACTTGTGCAACTTTTCGTTCCTTCTTTATTTTTTTAAACTTAAAACAGAAAAAAATAATAGCGTAAATAAAATACGTACTCCACATCATCCACAGTGGGTACGTTTTTATATTAACAACAGCAAAAGGAATATGAGAAAAGAACTGAACAAGCTTGATCGTGTACCCAAGAAAAGCGTACGAAAAGGCGCTCGCAAATATTGAAATATAGATGGATATAAAAGCACCAGCTCCAGTCAAAAATACTGCGAGCATGGTGAGTGGAATGATTGGCAACACAAGTAGATTTGCAAACACACCTACGAGTGAGGCGTTCCCCATCATGTAGATCAGCAACGGGAAAACCGCTATTTGTGTGGCAAACGTCGACGTCACAAAACCACGCATGCCGAGTGTTTCTGGTACAAAACGAAATGGATTCTCAAGTGGTTTACTGAATAACATCAGCCCAAGCGTTGCTAGAAATGAAATTTGAAATGAAGGATCGTATAGAACAATATAAGGATTTTGAACAATCATAAGGTACCCTGTGATAAAGAGCGCTCGCATCGCACTGTAGTCTCGATACATAAGCTGAGCAAAAATAGCGAGGAGCGCCATACTACACGACCGTACCACTGTAGCTCCCCCGCCAACCAAGACACTGAATAACACCATTCCGATACCACCAAGCACAAGCCCGACCGCGCGAGGGAGGAACGAGAGTAGTGCGCGGATCGCAGTAGCCACGATCGTGATGCTGTATCCAGACAGCACGACAATGTGTATGAGTCCTGATCGACGAAAATCATTGATCAAATCTTTTCCAAGTCCAGCCTTTTCACCGATGACAAGTCCGGCCGCAAGTGCGGCGTGCGGCTCACCAAGTACCGAATAAATATTTGTGAGAAACGCCTGCTTTAGTCTGAGAAGCTCTGCCATTATAAAACTCCCCTGACCTGTCGCAAGCACCTCAACAGTCGGACTTTTTAATAAAAATAAAACCCCGTCTTTTGAGAGATAGTGAACGTAGTCGAATACACGTCCTGATGCAGCGGAAACATTAGAACCTGCAGACGATGACTGATCATTTCCAAAATTTCTTGGCGGGGTAAGCTTCCCCGTAAGCGAAAGCTCGTCACCATATGAGTATCGTGGATATAGTTTCACAGTTGCAAGCACACGTGTATCGACCGGTGTATTGTCGACACTTTCCACGTGCACTGTGAAATTTTGTGAAGCACCCTGCACTGTCGGCTCTGTGTCGATAATCCCAACAATGGTTGCTCTCTCATGTCGATGCGCCTCAACAATATTCCGCACCCCTTCCTGACGCGCTGATAGCTGGTGTACTCGAACTAAAACTGGCATGCCCAAACAAACCAAAATGACGCCGTACATAATTATATTTTTTGTTTTAATATTTCTATTCACCTACCAATCTTTACACATCAGTGA
>JBAXYC010000057.1:0-4498 GCA_037127615.1 bacterium
TCAACTAGGGCTCTCGGGACTATATCAAGCGAGAACCAATTTATGTAAATAAAAAGGGCTCAGACGTGCGTGTCCAAACCCTTGAAGGAAAACCCATTGGTTAACCTTTAATCTTTTCGTATTTGTTCCTGACCAGAACAGATGCATTGCCGGTATACGGGTCAATGACCTTCACGGCGATAGAAACACGGTTTGCCTCATTGAGCGCAAACCAATAGGCCGTCAGGATCTCCTCGATGTCGCCCTGGAGGGGGACCAGAAGCGGCTCACCAACAAACGGCGGCAAGGGATTGCCGTCTCCAGCGTAAGTGGTGATCATCCGTCCAAGCCCCAGCGGCATGTGGTCATCAGGGTAGCTAAATGACAAATACTCGCAAAAGTCACCACCCGCCACCTTGCGGTTCATGGCCAAATGAAAACCTTGATGTTTCCGATGCCCTGCACTCACGATGGCCCCGATACGAGGAGTGAAGTTTGGCGCGTCGGGTTCATATTGATACGTGCTCATCGCCGTAAAAAGAGCTTCGGAGTTGCTATCGCTGGTCACCACCCGCAGGATGATGTCGTCAGTCTGCTTGCCATTACTGACTACATGCTGATTGCCTTGGCAACGCATCGCGTTGTAAATGATGAGACTGGTATCGCCGCCCGCCGACGGATCAGTTTGTTCAGTGTGGACGCGGCAACCTTCGACGCAAAAAATGCGGCCACGACTACCGACACTCCGTCCCATGATCCAATAGATCTGAATGAGATTGTCAGACTCATCTCGGCCAACGACAATGCCGCGGCCGGGATATGGATTTGCAAACAACGACTTGAGGTTCGCCGCTGCAGTTTCTTGATCAGTTTTCATGATTTTTTAATGTTCTCGTCACTTTGTGCTCAGTATATCGAGCGATTTGTTCGCGGATGTGTGACCCATCCTATGGAGCAAAATCTAGTACTTTTGGAGAGGGAAGTCAACCGTTGATAGGAAGATGGAATTTGTATATAAAAGTTGAGCCGCGCCTATCAATTAAGTAGTACGCGGCCATTCGAGTCTTAAGACTCCGGATTTTCACCGAGTGGGTGTACCACTATTTTTTTTGATATCGGGTTTAAGGGGAGTGATAGTAGCGAGGAAATGTCCCTCGCTTTCTGAACGGAAAGCGGAGTAGATTCCCTCAATCCGATAAACCACAATTACTTCCGTTTGATCATGCATGCACTGCTTGACTATTTTTGCCATTTCCTCACCTTCAACAGTAAAGTCAAACGGCACGGTGCCGAATGAGCCACTGCCGCCGTTCATGCCACCACGGATCAGTTGACCTTCCCATGTGTCACTGATGAATCCCTGCTTGCTAAACTTGACGACCTGACCAATCTTTTCGCCAGAACCGTGGCTGAAGTTGATACGGACCATAACCAAGACGATGCACACTGCGACCATGGCAATGACAGCAAGGACTACGAGGAGCTCAATGAGCTCGAATCCACTATTATTCTTATGTTTCATAATTTATTTTGGTTGTTTTATTTAAGATTTGCACTACCCCTCAAGGCACATAAATGCCCTCAGAGGTAGAGCCAATCCCAACCAACAGATATGTCAAAAAGCCGCTATGGTGGCAAAATAGCATAAATAATATCATGTGTCAACTAGGGCTCTCGGGACTATATCAAGCGAGAACCAATTTATGTAAATAAAAAACCACCATCTCGCGACGGTGGTTTCCGTGTTGAGATAGTGGCTAGCGAGGTCTCCTGATGTGCGCCTCGTGTTTCAGGATATGCCAAATCGATTCATACATCTGATCCCTCGGATTCGCCACCTTGCTTAGGCTGAATTCGTTGAATAAGTTCAGACAAGGGCGTCCATCCCAAAACTTCAGTATCAAAACGTATTTCTCGTGCGGCGTTGACGGCTCACTGTCTAAAAGCGACCAATGGTAGGGGCGCTCTTTGTTGGTGTCGAGGCACTCGATTATTGACCAGCGTAAGCCGAGTTCGAAAACAAGATGCTGGATTGCGAGCGGACCGCCGCCGCCATTTTCTCGAATCAGTCCGAGCGCGTAGGAAATAAATTCCCAGCGTGACGTGCCGAACGGTTCAACAAGGCGAGGGTAGGCATTCTGCGCCCCGCGTAGAGCGCGATCATACAGACGATCCGTCTCTGCAGAGCATTGCATACTTATGCTCTCCTGAATCTGCTCCAACGTTATAGACATGCCAAGATGTTGAATCAGTTGGCGGAGGAATGCTTTCTCGGGTTCCTTGATTGCCTCCGAGATTTCACTCGCATACTTTCCGCTCTTGTCTTTGTTTAATCGGTCGATCAATGCACCGAACCCTTCACCGAATACTTGTCCGAGCCGCTTTAAGGCGGAATCGAACTGGCCCTTTGGAACTTCCCACATTTTAAGTGTTGCGTTCATTGTTTCCTTTCTAGCCTTGCGTTCCCGTTAGAGAACTTACGGCTATTGGTTGTTTTCGCTGTTTAATGGCCTCACACAAGTGTAGCCACAGCAGGGAAAGTCCTTAAAGACACTTTCTGCTATGGCTAACTCCTACTAGAAATATCAAAAAGCTGCTGTGGTGGCAAAATAGCATAAATAATATGATGTGTCAACTAGGGCTCCGGAGACAGGGATCGAACCTGTGACCAATCGCTTAACAGGCGACTGCTCTACCGCTGAGCTACTCCGGAATATATTTTCTAAAGAACACGCGCCGGCACTACTGGCAGGCGCAGGGTCTATAGTATCAAACGGTAGGGAAAAATCAATCAATATGCGCTCCTTCAGCTATACCTGTAATAAACTAGCAGCACAATTGTAATAAATTACGTGCACAGGCGGCAACGCTCATGTATAATACACATATGAATACACAAATAAAAACAACTGGTGGCTTATCATTGACTCCGGCTATATCAGAGTATATTGAGAAGCGTGTTGCGACTATTGAGAAGTTTCTCTCTGGCGACCCCACAACGATCGTCCATGTGGAAATAGCAAAGACGACAGGACATCACAAGCACGGGGATATCTTTCGTGCAGAAATCCGTATCTCTGCAAAGGACCGTGACCTCTATGTCGCGTCTGAAAAAGAGGACCTCTATGCCGCTATCGACGATGTACGCGACGAGATCTATCGCCGACTTGCTGATACAAAGGAAAAGCAGATTTCATTTGTTCGCCGAGGAGGTGCACGTGTCAAAAATATGATAAAAGGGATCTGGGGGAATGGTAAAGCTAGCTAGTCAAGCAGTCCGCCACTAGAGATTTCGCATAAATAGGGCAAAGTCTGTCTCGTTTTTTCCTTCTGGGACGACCTTAAGAATGGTCAAATGATCGCGATCCCAGGTCGCGCCGGTTATTTTCACGCGGATTTTCCGAGTGATATTTTCATTACCGCTTTTTTTATCTGCAAAAAAATATGTTGTCGGCCAGAGATGAAAAGCTTGGATCTTTCGGAAAGCATCGTACTGTTCAGCGGTTGTGCCTGTCGTGATTTTATTGATATCAATAATGCCGTCCTCTTTCACAAACTTTCTGGTAAAGGTAGCCTGCGTATGGTCCTGCTCGCGTTCTTTAATTTTTCCTGACACCCAGTCGGCCATGATACCCGCAAGTAGTCGAGCGCCGTCGCGAGCCATATTTTCCTCAAAGACTTCGTAGGTTGGCCATTCGTCAATAGTAACTCGCTTTTGAGCAACGACGGGGCCATGATCCATGAGCGCATCAATACGCATGACAGTAATGCCGGTTTCTTTTCGGTCGTCGAGAATGGCTGACTGAAGCGGCGCGGCGCCGCGATACTGTGGCAACAGGGAAGGATGAATGTTGAGTGTCTTGTGTGGGGCGAGGTCGAGGACTGTCTGTGGAATGATCTTTCCATATGCTGCAACAATAAAAAGATCAACTGGCCCACCTGGCAATGCAGCATTTTTTTTATTAAAATCGTCGACAAAATTGTCGTCGAGTTTTATCGGGTCGAGGACGGGGATGCTATACGCGTTGCCCCAGACTTTTACTGGAGTTGGTGAAAGGGCGAGATTGCGGCCTTTTGGCTTGTCGGGTGTGGTTATGATGAGGCTTGGCTTGAAGCCGGCCTTTTCCATTTCATCAAGAACATATACCGACATCTCGGCGCTGCCAAAAAATGCGTATGTCGGTTTTCTATTGAGTTCGTTTTTTATTTCACTCATTGATAATATTATTTTTCCATATCCTCCGGCAACACCTCTTGTACGTCATACGCATGATCAATGAAAAGGACGCCCTCGAGGTGATCGGTTTCATGCTGAAAAATCTGAGCGAGAAGGCCTGATGCGCCGCGCTCGAAACGTTTGCCGTTCTCGTCATATGCGCGAACTGAGGCTTTTTTTGATCGTTTCATTTTTCCATAGAGCCAGCGGACGGAAAGACAACCCTCCTCGACTTCGTGCTTTTCTCGAGACAGTCTTGTGATCTCGGGATTGATAAAGGTGACGTCGCCGCCAGTGTAGTCC
>JBAXYC010000058.1:0-4463 GCA_037127615.1 bacterium
AATATTCTAAAGTGGAGCCCATATCATAATGTGCATGAGGGCACACGATATCCGAGTTTCTTTTTTACACCCGCCGATAAAGATACGCGTGTCGACCCACTGCACGCTCGTAAAATGGCAGCAATGATCCAAGGTGCCAATGCCGACAACGACGTCCTTGTATTTACAGAAATGGACGCTGGGCACGGATCCGGAAAACCTATTGTAAAAATAGTTGAGAGCCAGGCACTGATCTTGTCGTTTTTTGCCCAAGAATTGAAATTGGAAAAATAAACCTTGACAAGTTTTTTCAAAGTTGTAGCATAAAACCTAGCAGATCGTCGAGAACATAACGTTAGTACTTGACGAGAACTGCTCGAGCAAAGTAAACAATGTAGATGAAAGGTTGGGCAGAAACATGAAGAAAAATATCGGAACCAATAACAAAGCGTTTCCCGTGAAGGATACGGACTTCGTTAAATCAAGTTATTCGCAGCCGGGCGCGACTATCACTTGCGTGCAGATTGCGCGGAAATCTCGCGGCGTCGCGGTTCGTGACTCCAAGGATCCGACCAAGACCACGTTGTTCTTCAATCACGACGAATGGAAGGCATTTCTCGCTGGCGCCAGGGCCGGGGAATTTGATCCCAAAACGGCGTAGTGGGCCACGATGACAATCAGTGAGGCAGGGAACATTGTGTCCCTGCCTTTTTATTTTTCTATGCTACTATATACAAAATATGGCTGAAAAGACGATAACGAGAGCCGCGGTGAAGCAGGTCCTGAGAGACTACTCGCGTCAGTATAAGAGCCGACTTTTGTATGTAGTGCTCGCTTTTTTGCTGCCGCCAGTGGGGACTATCCTTGTCTTTTTTATCCCGCCGCTCATCGTTGCACGGCTCGTAAATGTTTTTATTGCTCAGGGTCACGTATCGCTCGATGTTGCCGTAAACTACATAGTGCTGTTTGGCGTCCTTTGGCTCACGGGTGAAATACTCTGGCGTGTCGGCATGCATTTTCTTATCAAGCTTGAGACAGAAGGGATCAATCGCCTGACAAAAGACTCGTTTCGCCGCCTGATCGAGCGTGACTATGATTTTTATACAAATAATTTTGTTGGTTCACTCACCAAAAAAGCTCTCGCGTACGCGCGTGGGTTCGAGACATTTACTGATACAGTGTCGTTCAACATCATTACCAATATGTTCCCGATATTGTTTGCGGTTATCGTATTGTGGCATTACTCGCCGCTTATCCCGGTTATTTTGATTACATGTATTGGACTCGCATTGCTCGTGTGTTTGCCAATTCTTCGCTATCGATCAAAACTTGTTGCCCTTCGTCATGAAGCAAGCAGTAAAATGTCTGGTCGATTTTCTGATGCAATAACAAACATTCTTGCATTGAAATCATTTGCCAATGAGCGTAACGAGCAAGAGTCTTTTGCATTATATGCAGATGATCAGAGTGCAAAATTTAAAAAGACATCAGATTGTCAAAATCTGTATCTCGAAATGGCGATATCACCGCTGTATGTCATTACCAATGTGATTGGTCTAGTTGCAGCAATTTATTTTTCACAGACTCTTGGGCTGCAGGTCGGTGTGACCATCATCGTTTTTTCGTATTATTCTCAGGTCACCAGAGTCTTTTGGGAATTTAGTCGTACATATCGCAATCTCGAGTCGTCTGTTAGTGAAGCGGCCGAGTTTGTCCAGCTCATTATTGAACCGCAAAAAATCCAGGATGTACCAAATGCACCGGATATAAAGCTAACTGATGCTCGCATTCAGTTTAGTGATGTCGGTTTTAAATATGACGCGGCGACCAGCGACAGAGAACCATTTTTAAATGAGTTCAACCTCGATATCAAAAGTAATCAAAAAGTTGGCCTTGTCGGTCCGAGCGGTGGAGGAAAGACGACGATCACAAAGCTTTTGCTTCGTTTTATCGATGTAAATGCCGGTGCGATCTCTATCGATGGACAGAATATTAGTGAGGTGACACAGACGTCGCTTCGTCGCGCTATCGGATATGTGCCGCAGGAGCCGGTCCTTTTTCACCGTTCACTTTTTGAAAATATTGCATATGGCAATCCACAGGCTACCGAAGCTCAAGTCGTGGAGGCTGCCAAGCTCGCGCATGCACATGAGTTTATCAAAGAGCTTCCAGAAGGGTATCAGACCCTCGTGGGCGAGCGTGGGGTAAAGCTATCTGGTGGTCAGCGCCAACGTGTGGCGATCGCTCGAGCAATCCTAAAACAAGCACCAATACTTGTCCTCGACGAAGCGACGAGTTCGCTCGACTCAGAGTCTGAAAAATATATTCAAGCAGGGCTCAAGGAACTTATGAAAAATAAGACTGCTGTTGTAATTGCGCACCGCTTGTCGACAATACGTCATCTCGACCGTATCATCGTGCTTGATCAAGGAAAGATCGTCGAAGATGGTACGCACGAGTCACTCATAGCTCAAGCTGGTTTATATGCTCGACTATGGAGTCACCAGTCAGGGGAGTTTTTGGAGGAGTAAAGGATAAAAATACTACAATGCCAAACCTTATCAATCTCTATCTTTCTTTTGCAAATAAAATCCCGGTTCTTGGGCTTATTGTGCTCGCGGCGCTATCGGTGATCACGGGAGACTATGCGGCAAAGGCGTGGTCGGTGCATCATAAAAGTTCGTATTTTTTACTTGCGCTTGCCGGGTACTTTTTTTCTGGTTTTTTCTATATACCGACACTGATGCGTGATGGGCTCATTGTCACGTCGGTGACATGGGTGCTGCTGAGTACGATTGGTTTTCTCGTCATAGGTCTTTTGATTTTTAAAGAAACACTGTCGGTCGCACAGGCTATTGCTGTAGTTCTTGGCATTGTGTCGGTTATTATTTTAACTATTTTTGATTAAATAAAAAACATATTTGTTGACCTGTAATTGATTCTGTGATAAAAAAATAGTAGGTGTCGGTCAAACAAAATCAACAGAAATCTTGTCAATATATGAAAAAATTGAAAAATCTGATTATCCTTCGTCATGGACCGTTTGAAGGAAGGGGCTTTCTCACAACTGAAGGGAAGGCTCACGTGAGCGAGCGTGCTCGCCAGCTCAAAAAGCTTTGCGGGCTGGATCCGGCGGCTACAACAATCGTCTGTTCACGCGAGTTGCGCACGCTTATGACAGCTCAATGCATGATCAGCGTGCTTGGTCTCGAAGAGTTACGGGGGTGCTGCCATCAACAGTTTTTTTCCAACGATGTGATGTGCGATACCAGTGGTGCAATCGAGGTGATCAAACGGTATGGTGAAAATTACGAAAACCTCATTGTCGTTACGCACAGTGAAATGGCTGCCACGTTGCCGCATGTTTTTTGTCTCGATGTGATCTCATTGACTGACACGATGTTTCGCAGCGTCGGCTATGGTCAAGGCTTTGTTATCAATCTTGAAAAGCGAATTTGTGAGTTTGTTAATTGAAATCGGTAGCCCCGCTTGCGAATGTATTCGCAAGCGGGGCTTTTTATTTTCCTACTACAATAACAAAAAATTGACAGATAACTATTTTATATGCGATATTCAGAAGTGGACAATGTGTGCGGATGCATACAACAACGTCCATAAACTCGACTGGTGGAATACCAGTTGGCAACAACCATCGTGGCGGAAGGCCACAGGAGTTACGTTCAATGAAAACACAATCAAGTAAGCGGATTCTGAAATTGCTTCGGCAGTTTCCAGTAATTGGGGAGCTATGTGCCGCTCAGGCATCTGGTAATCCAAAGATAAATATCAGTGTGCAGGTCGCGGACCTCGATTTCATGTATTGGCACGCTGACAACATCCTCGGTGACGATAATTTGCTCACCGACAACAGTGGTCGGACTGGACGTCGGTTTGAGTGCGCGTATGCAGTTGACGCGCACAACCGCATTCTTCATACCATGCAGTGGGGAAATGGCGGGTATCACTTCATCAAGGATCTTGCAGGTGTCATTCCTCCCGGATCCATCGACTATATTCTGGTTCAGTCGGGATGCTACTGGCTCAACAAGGTTGATGCCGATAAGGAGAAAGGACCTCGTCCTGGTAAAATGCTTGATCGGACGATACACTTCACCGTGCATCTCAAGCCCCATCAAGGTTTCTCTGCACTCATGAAAGAGGCTGCCGTTTGTTCCAATGTCACATTGACGAACAAACTAATGGCTTTCGGTATGTCCTATCACGATTGGCCCTTTATGGCGGCCAGCGACAAGCTAGCGACGATCGCAAAATCCTTTGAAGATCTTGTGTATTCTGCGGGCCTCAAGGAGCTTGTTCAAGCAACAGCGCCGAAAGTGATGACCGGACATTTCCACGGTGTCCGCGTGACAAGTTGGTGTGTCGAAGAAAGGGTTACATTTACTTTTGAGGCGACACATCAGAATAACGCGAAGCTCGATGACACGTTTACCATCATTGGAAATGCGCCGCTAGCCAAAGCAAAG
>JBAXYC010000059.1:0-4271 GCA_037127615.1 bacterium
GACGCCACTCGTCGGGAGTGATGGCGTCCGAGATAAGAACCTCGCCGGTGAATGGACAAACTCCGACTTCAATCTTGAGGTCAATGAGCGAGAACCCGAGAACCCGCCACTCCGCCGAGAGGACTGAGTAGGCGTCGGTGACAAGTTTTTTCGAGCGCGCATACAGCGTGTCAATCTGGCGTGTATTCATCGGTTCGCCCCACAGCTCCCAGCAGTCGCCCCTGAAGAAATTCCCCTCAAAGTCAAACTTTTCGAGAAGCGACTCATCAGAGACAGGGCGTCTTGCCTTGTAAAGGGAGATGCCGCCTCCGGACCGCTTCATGAGGGGGTCGTGCGCCGCGTCGTCCTTGAAGAAAAACTCGACGACGGGCTTTTCAAACACATGCCCCTCGGGAACATCAGGGTTCCGCTCGAGGTAGGAGCCGGTGGCTATGCCACGGACCACCACTTCGACGGGCGCCATGGTGGTGTAGCGGGCCGTAAATGAATTTGGGCCCCCGTCAGCAATAAAGCTTGTCGGGATACCCTGGCTGATAAGTAGCCTGAAACAGTTGACGGCGATTTCTTTCGAAAGAGCGCCTTTACCAAGGACTTCGATCTTCGATTCACCGTCGCCAGCAGTGACGTGGTCGGTGAGGAATACACTGACAAGCTGCGGCGGACAAGCAAAAATCTGCTTGGTTTTACCCGTGCGGACAAGTATTTTATTCATAATGAGCTAGTAGGTTTAATGTTTAGTTTACCGTGTGTTCAATCGCGATACTACCAATATAAAAATATGCTGTCAATGCGACGGCGCAGGCAAGAAAAAACCGCTTTCGCGGAATTTTTCATGTAAATTTGTGCCAATATTTTACGCTGCTGCAGCCTCTGCTTTTGCCTCTGCGTGGACTGGATCAGCTGCTGCGACTGCGGCCTTTGCGGCGGCATTATGCTTTGTGTCAGTGTTCTGGTCCTTGTCGAGAGCGAGCATCTTGCGCATATTGTGGCGGATTTCTTTTGCGGCCTTCTCACGGATATAGTAAAGCTTTGCGCGGCGGACCTTTGAACGGCGGATCATATCGATCTTGTCGATCATTGGAGAGTAGAGGGGGAAAATCTTTTCCACACCCACGCCGTCAACCACCTTTCGTACTGTAAATGTAGCACCTGCTTCTGCACCGTGCTTGCGAGCGAGGACGAGTCCTTCAAACGCTTGGAGGCGAGTCTTTCCTTTTTCCACGATCTTCTGCCACACGCGAATAGTGTCGCCTGAGTGAAGGTCGAGTGCCTTTCGGTCCTCGATATTTGCTGGAGTTACGAGCTTTGCATTGATTGAAGTGGCCATAAATATTTAAATAGAAGTACGGGTCAATGTACCATAGTGGCTAGTTTTTCGCAACTTTTCGGCCGGCTTTTGGCTTTTTTGCCGCTGAAACTGCGCTTTTGACCTTATGTGACGATGTTTTAGGGCCGACGCCAGTTGATTTCATATCGATCACCACGGGTGCTGTCGGCGCGTCGATAGCGAGCTCCTTGCATGCCGCCATAAAATCCGCTGGCAATGGCGCGACAATCTTTACAGGCTTTCCGTCCATTTTAATAAATTCGATAGAGTATGAATGGAGCGCTGGGCGACCAAACCCAAGAGCACATTGGCGTTCTGGCGCATAGAGAGAGTCGCACACGATGGGATGGTTTACGGCCTTAAAATGCACACGAATCTGGTGCGTTCGGCCGGTCTTTGGTTCGACTTCGACAAATGAATACCCGGAGCCAGAGCGGCGACCAGTGCCGTCATCGAGTCCGCCACGAGTAGCAACTACCGTGTACCACGTTTCCGCAGGACGCATCTCCCCTCTCGCACCGCGCTGAGCAGAGTACTTTCGAAAATCCTTCTTGCTGCGACCGATTGGCCGATTGATGCTGCCGTATTTGTCTTCAAACTCACCGTACACAAATGCATAATATTTTTTCGAAACTGAACGTGCCTGAAACTGCTCCTTGAGATGTGCGTGTGCCTTTTGATTTTTAGCAATGACAATAACCCCGGACGTACCTTTGTCGAGTCGGTGCACAATGCCTGGTCGGTGAATGAAAACACCATTTGTCATCACGATCGGCTCACCAACACCCTCTGTTTCTGGAAAATGCTTGCTGATCCAGTCAGTGAGAACCGGCTCTTGCGCTACCGTGACAGTCTCTCCATCTACCCCTTCAGAGACCTTTGCTGGCTTCCCATCCGCATGCACCACAAGGCCCGACGGCTTGTTTACCGCGACATAGTCCTTATCCTCATATATGATGTCTATCTTTACGTTTGGGTTCATTATATGCTAGTGTATGCTAGTATTCGTAAAAAGTAAAAGGAACACGTTTTTTTGCAAAAGTAAATTATCATCTATGCGCGATTAGCTCAGTTGGTAGAGCAATCCATTTACACTGGAAAGGTCGGGGGTTCAAGTCCCTCATCGCGCACATTAGAACACTATGTCTACCACCCGCTGGAAACTATATACAGGAAACGAAGAAATCTGGGAGGCAATGCTCGCTGCATGCGAGAAGGCAACAAAAAGTATTGACCTCGAACAGTTTATTTTTGTCGATGATGCGGTCGGTAAACGTTTTATCGATGTGTGTACTCAAAAAGCCGCCGATGGCGTACGTGTCCGATTCCTCTGGGACGCAGCTGGCAGTTTTAGTTTTTTCGGGTCGACACTTGCGGATGATCTCAAGAAAAAAGGCATCAAACTTATTTTCTTCAAGACACTCGTTCCTGGTTTTTTCAATGTTCACAACTACCGCTCGTGGTATTTTAGAAACCATCGTCGATCTCTCGTGATTGATGGCGAGGTTGGGTTTACCGGTAGTATTTGTATGTGGCAGAAGACCGCGAACTGGCGAGATATGCAGGTTGAGGTTGAGGGCCACGTCGTTGCTGAAATGGCGGATGCATTTCAACGCATGTGGGACCGTGCATCTGGCAAAAAGCTCCTCCGTCAGGAAAAGAAAAATCGCCGTAAACTTAACAAAAAGAAGCGCGAATATATCAAAAAATATAGTAGCCGAGACACGACTGAATTCATTTACGAGACAAATAGTCCGATTCCAAAAAAACGTTTCATGTACTATCGACTGATCGAGGTTATTCGTGCCGCTGAAAAAAGTGTGTACATCACTACCCCCTACTTTGTGCCCACCCGCAAGCTTTCGCGCATTATCCGTTTGGCGGCACACCGCGGCGTCGACGTACGCATTATTATTCCAAAAGCATCCGACAAGCTTATAGTCGATATCGCGGCACAATCTTTTTTTCAGGACATGCTCGATGCGGGGGTAAAAATCTACCGCTATACCGGCGGCACTATGCTGCATAGTAAAGCAACCGTTGTCGACGGAAAATGGGCAAGCGTTGGATCACTCAACATCGACACAGTAAGTCTCCTCTACAATTTCGAAGCAAATATTACATCAGTCAACACTCATTTTGTTGAAAATATTACAACTTATTTCTTTGAAGACCTCGCCCAATCCGAAGAAGTCGATCGCCTCACATGGCAACGTCGTCCATTCATCCTGAAAACCCCAGAAATCGTGGTCAAACTATTTCGTAAGTTCCTGTAGCTGTGTTCAAATTTCTCTCGTGAGATAAAATATTTCTAAAGTTATTGTGAAAAATGCACGGGTTTTCCCCTTGCTCTCGGTTGCGGGGGTGTCATAAAATATGCTCATGGCAAAAACACAGCGAGCACTTATAAAAAAATACAAATTCAACACTCGTGAAGACTGGCAACGGGCAATGGATGATATCTCCGCAAAAGCGAAAAAGGATAGAGAGGAGTGGTCTGCTAAGGTAATGGCAGAAATTAAGGATTACCACCTTCAGCGTCGAAAAGAATTAAAAAAAGAATACCCAATGATATTTCATTAAACATGATAGAAAAACCGATTACAAAAAAATATTTTGACGATCGTTTTCGTGAATATCAAGGCGACATGCACACGGTGGCTCTCATGCTGATGGATAATATGAGGGCGTACTACTTGGAAGAAGCACAACGCCATATGGGCGCCCTTAAAGAAGGATTTATAGATGAATCGAAAAGTACTAAAGACCAGGTCAAGAGTCTGGGCGAGAAAACTGAACGGCTCGAGGCACGCCTTTGCAAAATAGAAGAAATGTGCTATAAATAATGTCTCGTGAGCAACTACCGCGTACGCATAAATCATTTTATAAAGTCTCCACAGCTTCGGGTTGTAACCGAGGATGGTGAAAACCTGGGTGTTATCAC
>JBAXYC010000060.1:0-4254 GCA_037127615.1 bacterium
CCTCTGCATTCATGTCTTTTATATTAAAAATATTTCCACCACGAATGAGCAGCTTCCCTTTTGGCTCGCGGCGAGTTTCTGGAACCGGAATTTTTTTCTCGCCGCGCAAGTACTGTAATGTCACCGACTCCTTGCCGCCACCAGCTGGCAATGTCTTTGCAGTCAGAAGCTCATCGAGCCAGCCTTGCACGATGACTTCACCGCCATGCACACCAGCCTTTGGACCGATGTCGACGATGTAATCCGATGCATACATTGTATCTTCATCGTGCTCGACAACAATGATCGTGTTACCAAGATCACGCAAAGAAATCAGCGTTTTAATAAGGCGATCATTATCACGCTGATGAAGACCGATTGTCGGCTCATCGAGCACGTAAAGGGCCCCCACGAGCCCAGAACCGAGCTGTGATGCAAGACGAATACGCTGCGCCTCTCCGCCAGAGAGCGTGTGTGCTCGTCGATCAAGGGTCAAATACTCAATCCCCACATTCATCATAAACTGTAACCGCGACTCGATCTCACGGAGTACCACCTTTGCGATCTCACGTTCAGTTTTCGTCAGATTTATTTTTTCAAAAAAAGTAACAGCTTGGTCGATCGACAATGCTGTCGTCTCCACGATATTTTTTCCATCAATACGCACATAAAGTGCCTCTTCGCGAAGACGTGCACCTTTACACTTTGGACAAACTTCATTTGTCCAAAACTCCTGAGTGCCGAGACCATTACATTCTGGACATGCACCGTACGGTGAGTTGAATGAAAAAAGACGAGGCTCGATCTCTGGGTATGAAAAGCCATCATACGGACACATAAATTTTACTGACATGAGCTTCTCCTCAGGCAGGCCATTTGCTCCCGGCATTTCTATTTTAATAAGTCCGCCAGCTTCCTCGATGGCTTTCTCAAGTGCCTCGGACAGACGCTCGGTTGCATTGGCCATTTGTTTTAGATCATGAAATTCACTCAAGTAAATCTCGTCGACAAGAACATCGATATCGTGTTTTTTGTTTTTATCAAGAACAATCTGGTCACGAAGGTTGTGAATTCCCCCATCTACCTTCACTTTTGAGTAGCCTTTACCGAGGAGATCATACAGCATCTGGTAGTATTCGCCTTTGCGCCCGACGACGACGGGCGCAAAGATACGCACCTGCTCGTGACTGATCGACACGCCCATAATTTTTTTGCTTTCGGTGCTATCTTTTTTAGATTTAGAATTTGTCTTTCGAATAGCAGTAAGCGGGTGCGCGACAACCTGTTTCACAAGCGTCTCCATGATTTCCTCTTTTGAAATTTTCTTTATTTCACGATCACAAATGAGACAGTGCGGATGACCAACGCGAGCATAGAGCACGCGCAAATAGTCGTAAATTTCAGTGATCGTCGCAACAGTTGAGCGAGGGTTATTTGAACGAGATTTTTGATCAATAGAAATCGCAGGTGAAAGACCAGTAATCTCATCGACATCAGGCTTCTGAAACTGACGGAGAAACTGACGGGCGTAGGAAGAAAGCGACTCGATATAGCGCCGCTGGCCTTCAGCAAAAATAGTATCGAAGGCCAGCGACGATTTTCCCGATCCCGAAAGACCCGTGATCGCAATCATCTTATTGCGCGGCATACGCACTGTAATATTCTTCAAATTATGAGTACGTGCGCCACGAACAATAATCTCATTTTGCTCTGGATGAGGGTTATCACGCGACGATCCTTTCTTGTTTTCATGCTTTATAGGGCTCGACATTGTGCGTCTAACTATAACAGCAGTCCACGATTCTGCAAGCTATTCATATATGGCAGCCAGAGGACTGCCTATTTCATCAATAGTTGGATCTGACGCATGATTTCCTCTAGTGAAACGGAGGCTTTTACAAGGAATTTCTCAGCCCCAAGGATCTTTGCGCGTTCAATATCGCTCGACTGATTGAGATTTGAAAGGATGAGTACTGGCACTTTTTTAAACGCATCATTATCTCGGACTTTTTTTAAGATATCAAAACCACTCATTCCCGGAAGGACAAGGTCAAGAACAATGGCATTCGGCGTATGATCTTCCAGATATTTAAAAGCATCGTCACCATTCACCGCTAGAACCATTTCACCTCCATAGGTACTCATTCTTTTTTGCACTATACTTCCAAGAAATTTATCATCCTCAACCCATAGGATTTTTTTACCTGCCATTTTTTTGACATTTTCCTTTGGGGCGTACTTCTTCATATCGTCGGGCTGCTCCATTGAATGTACTGAGGGTGATTGTGTTGGCATGTTGTGTATATTATATAAGGATTAGGGGTCAATGTACACAGCATATGGGTGCGCAACAACCCCTTGCAATTATTAAATAAATATGGTATGGTATTTCCAACGGTTGGGTATATACAGATACGTAAACTACCCCGCCAAAAAACGACTGAAACTCGACAACAAAATATAGGATTATGAAAACAAAAATCACGCAGTCACTGGCGATTTTATTCGCCGGACTGCTTGCGACGATGGTCACTGGGTGCGCAACATCAGCGTTGCCACACTCGGCATACCTACACACTACGTCAACTACTCCAAACACACGATTCAGTGTGAACGGTGGTCCTCCAGCAGCAAATGCTGCTTCCTCCACGGATGCGGTCTTTGAAATCAACAAGAAAACCAAGGGGCCTTTTGACGTAATGGCGGTTACGCCAGACGGCCAGGTTCAACATCAGTTCGTCACCTGGAAGGTGAAGGACGGAAAATGGTTTCTCGCTGGTGGCGCAGTTGGCTGGACAGTGGTGACAGGAGTGGGTGGTCTTGCCGACATCGGTATCGACTACTACTATAAAGCGTATAGAGACTTGAGCAGCAACGTCGTTAATTTCACGTTTGCAGCGCCGGTCTCCTACAACTACCTGCCGCCGCCAGCACCAGTGGCCTCCCCTGCACCGGCACCGGTCGCTCAACCTGCACCGGCACCAATCGTGATCAACAACATCATGCCGGATCCGCCGACACCGACACCAGTCGCTCAGCCGGCACCGCGGGCACCAGCGCCAGCAGCTCACTCGCTGCCAGGCTGCAGCAATACAAACCCCCGGCAGTTGCCAGGAGGTTTCCGGAATTAAAACATTCCAACATTCAGCCCCGCGACGCACATCAAGCGTCGCGGGGTTTTTATTTTGTATCTCCACTACACCTTGAACTTTCGCGCACGACGTTCCTTCTCTGCTTTCGCACCTTCTTTCTTTGCAACCTTTGCCGTCTTTTCAGCACGCATCGTCAACGAATCAATCTCATCTCGTAAAATCGCCGCCGTTTCGAAATCAAGAATCTTCACCGCCGCATTCATTTGTCGCTCCTTTTCAGCGATAACTTTCTTAGGATTAGCAAGAAAACCTGGCTCGTCTATTTTTACAAGCTCAACAACCGCCTTATCATGATCACTACGAAGCTGATCAGTAATGTCCTGAATTTTTTTAATAATAGTCTGCGGAGTAATACCATGCTCCTTGTTGTACGCGGTTTGCACAGCACGGCGACGCTCTGTTTCCTTTATCGCACGATCGAGCGAGCCGGTCATATTGTCGGCATAGAGAATAACGCGCCCAGCAGAGTTGCGAGCTGCACGACCAATCGTCTGGATGAGCGACGTCTCCGAACGCAAAAAACCTTCTTTGTCTGCATCCAAAATTCCAATCAAAGAAACTTCCGGTAGGTCGAGCCCTTCGCGAAGTAGGTTCACTCCGACGAGACAATCAAACTTTCCGCGACGGAACTCAGTAAGGATCGTGATGCGATCAATCGTCTTGATATCACTATGTAAATACTCAGCCTTAATTCCATTTTCCTTTAAATATTCGGAAAGGTCCTCCGCCATTTTCTTGGTGAGCGTCGTGGCGATCGCGCGTTCATTTTTCTTGATCACTTTTTCTGCCTCTTCTATAAAATCAAAAATCTGCCCCTTATAACTTGTGCCGCCAGTCACCGGCTTAAGCGAAATAACTGGGTCAACAAGGCCAGTTGGACGGATCACCTGCTCAACAATCTGTCCTTCTGGTGGTTTGCAATGTTCGCGCTCAAAATTTCCTGGTGTCGCTGACGTATAAATAGTCTGGCCGACACGTGCTTCAAATTCATCAAATTTGAGAGGGCGGTTGTCGCGAGCAGACGGCAATCGAAACCCATACTCCACGAGAGTATTTTTTCGGGACGCGTCACCTGCGTACATCCCCCCGAGCTGTGGCACTGTCACATGCGACTCATCGATAA
>JBAXYC010000061.1:0-4184 GCA_037127615.1 bacterium
CATCAAGCGCAAGGCCGATATCCAGGAGCTCATCAAGCTCGGCAAGATGCCAGAAAAGCAGAGCCGATACACTCGCTAATCGCCGGCGTCAGTTTACATGTCCGACACATTTTCACTCATAAATCCTCGCAAAGCCAAGCTCCCTCGCTTGGCTTTTGCTGATATGAAAGATGCTGCGCTCGGCAAAAAATATTCCCTAACGGTATCTTTCGTTGGTTCCGCGCATATAAAAAAATTAAATAATCACTATCGCAATATAAATAAGCCGACCGATATCCTGAGCTTTCCCCTTTCGAAAACAGAAGGAGAAATTTATATAAACCTTGCTGAGACTCGAAAAGAGGCGAAAAAATTTGACCGTGATTATGACAATTTTATTGGCTTTTTATTTATCCACGGTCTCGTGCATTTGAAAGGATTCGATCATAGTAGTACAATGGAGCGTATAGAAGCTCGCCTCAGGAAGAAATTTGGAATTTAGTCAGACACGTGGTCTGGCTCAGACCTTCCTATCGTGGCTCTACTAAAATATGTCACGACACACCATTACAGGAATTGATATCGGAACCTACCAAGTAAAGGTGGTCATTGCGGAAGCTGACGGCCGAAACGCACACGGCCTTCCAAAGGTACTTGGCGTGGGTATTGCTGAATCAAAAGGACTTCGTCACGGCTACATCGTCGATGTTCGTGAAGTGGCGGACAGTGTGCGCACCGCTATCGCTGAAGCCGAAAAAAGATCTGAGACTCGTGTGAAGCGTGCATTCGTTTCCGTGGGCGGTATTGGGGTGGGAAGTATTGTGTCGACAAGCTCGATTATTATTTCTCGTGCAGACTCAGAGATCACGGCACTTGATATAAAAAAAGTGACAGAGCAGTGTCAAAAAGATATTCCAGCAAACGCTATTGTAAATCGAAAAATTCTTCACCCGATTCCCCTTCAATGGAAAATCGACGGCAAGGCCGTGCTTGGTAGCCCAGAAGGCATGAAAGCAAATAAACTCGAGATTAAAATGCTTTTTATTACATGTCTTGAGCGACATTTAAATGATGTTGTGCAGGCCATCGAGGAAGCAGGTGTTGTTATCCAGGATGTCATGGCGGCGCCGATCGCTGCTGGGTTTGTGACGCTCTCGAAGGCTCAGAAAATCGCGGGAGTTGTGCTCGCAAATATCGGTGCAGAAACAGTATCGATCGCTGTGTTTGAAAATAATATTCCGGTGTCACTCGAGATTTTCCCGATCGGCTCGACTGATATTACAAATGACATTGCACTCGGGTTGAAGGTACCGCTCGAAGAAGCTGAACAGATAAAAGTTGGGGCTATCACTGGCAACGCATACCCGCGTAAAAAACTTGAGGAAATCATCGAGGCGCGCTTGTCAGATATTTTCGAGCTCATCGAAGCTCATTTGAAAAAAATTGGTCGCAATGGATTACTTCCCGCTGGTATCGTGATCACCGGTGGCGGCGCGGGCCTCGGGACTATCGAAGACATGGCCCGCGCCGCTCTCCGCCTCCCATCCCGCATCGGTACCATTCTCATGGACACTCCGGCTGACAAGCTCAAGGACCGCAACGAGCGCCCACGCGAACGCCAGACCTTCCGTGACGCCACTTGGGCCGTCGCCTACGGCCTCTGCATCCTCGGCATGAACGCCGAAGCCGGCCCCATCATCGGCGGCCGCAACATCTTTGTCGTCATGTTCACCAAACTCACTTCGTGGCTCAAGCAGTTTCTCCCGTAGCGCCAGACCGGCAACTTATTTGAATATCTTGACAAGATACTCCCAAAGAGTAGATTTAATTATGGTAAACAACGTCTCGTCACAGTACGAGGCATAACACAAAAAAGAAAGAGTAGGTAGCACATGAAAAATAGCATATACACACCGGTCATCAACCAAACGTTGTGTGACCGCATAATTCGTCCGATTCGAAATTGGAACGAGTGGCTGCAGCTGTGGTTTTCCGCCGAAGCGTATGAAGTCATGCTTGGCCTGTTACATACAGGCTTCAGCGTTTCATTTGATCGCTGGAATCACACCGAGCACCAATACGACTCAACCGACCGCATCAAGCTTTATTTCGAGATCGCCGATGGGTGGGAAAATTCTTTTAATTTGCTCAGGCTCCCCGCCGACGGCAACACTGAATACAAGATCGGATACGACGTTAACGGTAGCGCCAATAAAAAAACACCTTATGAACTTCGTAAGATGGTCGCCACAAAAGCTTTCGACATGTTGTGTGTGAACTTCTTTAAGCCGGTTATTGATGTTCCACCCCAAGACGAAAATTATAACTGGAAATGGGAGCGGTCAATAATGAAAACGGGGCTTCTCAAGGTCATCTCAGGTTTTTTCTGTGTCGAAGATAGCCACAACCGGTTTGTAATTCGCAACTTGAGTCGTTGTGTGGGCGACCAATCATTTAACGAAAAACACGCAATCTCCTTTTTATTGGCACTGGCTCAATTCCTATGGCAATGGAAGGAGGAATCGCTCGATGACTGGCCGGCCGCGGAGAGGGATCAGGTGAGTCTACGGAATCACGCATATCGTAAATGCATTGATGCTGCCAAACCTTGGATGATCGAGGTGCTGGAGTATCTTGGGCAGCTCGGTGTGTTGGAACCGTGGATATTTGAACTCGACAAACCCTGCCTAGACAAACTCATGGAAATTGCCATGCGCAGTGAGCTTGGCAGACGTGGGGGTCCGGTCAATGAAAGCCGCTGTGTGTGTAACCTTGATGAAGCGTGCCACGCTGGGTCACCGGCCGCTTGGTTTATTAAGCAACATGAACTCAAAACCCGTGAGCGCACACGCCTTGCCGCAATCATGGAGGCCGAACTGGAACAAGCGGCGGCAGCTCGAAAAATCCAGGAGTTGACTTCGAAAAGTTAGGAAATGAAAACACCACGCGGGACTGCGACCAGTCCCGCGTTTTTATTTATATAAAATATTAGAAAACCCTATAAAAATGAGCATAATGGTATTTGAGAGACTTGTGAGCCTGTCGAGGCGAACACGATGAATTTTCTAGCAAGAAAATATTCGTGCTCGAAAATGCCATTATGCTCATTTTTACAGGGTCTTCCATTTTTTTCCGTCTCTGATATGATTGACCATACATAAAAAGCCCATATTATATGCCCAATATTACACCTGAAATAGAAGCATTCGCCCGTATCAAAGTTATTGGTATTGGAGGGTCTGGAAAAAACGCCGTCAACCACATGATCAATTCAAAGGTCAAAGGCGTGGACTTTATTTCCATGAACACCGACGCGCAGGATCTCCATCACTCGCTCGCAAAAAAGCGCATTCATATCGGTAAAAACCTAACCCGCGGACTCGGTACTGGCATGAACCCAGAGATCGGTAAACGCGCAGCTGAAGAGACAAAAGAAGACGTCCAGGAAGTTATCAAGGGCGCTGACATGGTATTTATCGCATGTGGACTCGGGGGTGGTACTGGTACCGGCGCAAGCCCACTCGTTGCCCGTACTGCAAAAGAGCTCGGTGCACTCACTGTTGGTGTCGTCACAAAGCCATTCTTTTTCGAAGGACAACAGCGTTCAAAAATTGCAGAAAAAGGACTTGAGGAACTCCGCAAAGAAGTCGACGCAATCATTGTCATTCCAAACGACCGCCTCCTTACCACTATCGATAAAAATACTACCGTCAAAAATGCGTTTGCTATCTGTGACGAAATCCTTCGCCAGGCAGTCGAAGGTATCGCAGACCTCATCACAACTCCAGGTCTCATCAACATCGACTTCGCCGACATCCGCGCCGTCATGGAAAATTCTGGCGCCGCACTCATGGGTGTAGGTTCTGCTTCTGGAGAGCACCGTGCGGTCGAGGCAGCAAAGCTCGCTATCAACTCGCCACTCCTCGATGTTTCGATCAACAATGCAAAGGGTGTCCTCTTTTCTATTGCTGGTGGCGAGGACCTCACAATGTTCGAAATCCAAGACGCTGCAAAGGTCATTACCGAGTCTATCGATCCAAATGCAAAGGTTATCTTCGGTACTGTTCGTGATGATAAGCTCAAAAAAAACGAAGTCAAAATCACCGTCATCGCTGCAGGTTTTCCAGACAGTATTGTTGGTGACATCACTGGCCAGACAAACTCAATGTCATTCCAATCAGCTCCTAGCGTCGCCCCAATAGCTC
>JBAXYC010000062.1:0-4062 GCA_037127615.1 bacterium
GTGCCAATCCAATTTAATTTATTTGTATTCTTTAACCTGTTCTCGCTGTAAGTCTGTTGGAAATAGATGTCTGGCCATACGATATATGCCGTATGAAATGAAGAATGCCGAGAGGACATCGATCGTGTAGTGAAGGTGGCCGAGAAGGACGACGATGCCAAACATTACTGAAGTCGCCATAAAAATGATACGTATCCATTTTTTATCCCAATACAAGAGCGACATCAAAAAAGGCAAGCCTGTATGACCAGAAAAGAATGAGTCGTTTCCAAGAAAAAAAGATGCGTATAGCTTTATACCGATAACATCCTCTATTAAATTTTGTGTTGATGGGTTAATCGTTGACTGTGTAGGGAATGCGCCGATATGAGTGAGAATAATAAACAGTGAACGGATGACGACAAAAACAGCAATCGTTTTAATAACAAAGGGAACGCGGCGCGGGTCTATGATACAGACTACGGCCATAAAGAGGACCATGAGCATTGCGCCATTTACAAATATACCATCGACATCGACTACGCTCACATTGCTGAGGATCAGGTCCGTGACGGGGTTGCTCGCGCTCTCTGTAGCATAGCCGACGGCGTATGAACTGATAACAAATGCCGCTGTAAGCATCCCAAATGCCAAAATAAACGAGATGATATAACTACGTCTTGAAAAGCATGATTTGTATCGAGCGAGGATGACGCGCGTTGTGGTGCCTGTGGAAGACATGTCCTTTTATTATAGCAGTATATGATATAATTATGAAAACTATGGAGAATACAATTCCCCAATCAGAGATAGTATTTCCGTCGTCATCACTACAGGGGTGGCTTAAATATGGGTTTTGGCGAGTGTATACACCGCTGCACCCGACTGTCAGAGATGTAAGTCTCGCATTGGGTATTGTGGCACATTCTGGTCGACAGAATTTCTTGATCGGCAGGATCGCGCCAGGACAAACGATCAAAAGTGTTGTCGATTTTATGATTTCGCAGGGGTACGGGAATCATTTTATTGCTTGGAAAGATGATGATGAGCTTGTGAGCTTGCGTAAGGTGGTAGATTTTACATATCAGTATCATATTCGTATTTTTGCTGACGGGGAGATCCGTGGACACTATGAGTACACACCCGAGTGTTACCCAGTGCTGCATTTTAAAGCGATCGGTCAGAGAGATTGCCGTGACGAATTTCATGCGCTCTTGAAAGAAAGAATAATTCCTGTTATACAGTAGCCTATGTCTGATTTAGAAATTATTATTCTCGCAGCGGGGAAGGGCACGCGCATGGGTGGAGAGAAACCAAAAGTGCTTGTTGAGCTCGCGGGCCGACCGATGTTGTCATATATTCTTGATACGGTTGCACAGGTACATGACAAGAAGCCGATCATTGTTGTCGGTTTTCAAGCGGATAAAGTGAAGGCTGCCATGGGTCCGGGTCAGCGTTATGTATTTCAAGCAAACCAGCTTGGTACAGGACATGCGGTGAGAGAGGCGCTCGCTGAAGTGTCGCCGTCCGCAAAATATATTATTGTGCTCAATGGTGACCAGCCGCTCGTCGGCCCGACGACGATCTCGTCGCTGTATAAGGCTCACACAGCGCAGACGTCGTCGGGCCAGAGCAGCACCCACCAGCCGCTGACGATTTCTACAATACGAGTACCTGATTTTACTGATTGGCGAATGCCATTTTACGACTTCGGCCGTATTATTCGCGATGAAAAAGGTTTGATTAAAAAAATAGTTGAAAAATCAGAAGCGACCGAGCAGGAAAAAGCCGTGACAGAAGTAAATCCTGCGTATTATTGTTTTGACGCTGAATGGCTACGAGATCGAGTAAAAAATATCGATGCAGTAAATTCAAAAGGTGAGTTTTATATTACATCGCTCATCGGAATGGCACAGGCAGAGGGCGCGATTCTAAATTCAATAGAAATTCCTGAGCATCACGGACTTGGCGTGAATACACCCGAGCAGCTCACTGTCGCGCTCAAGTTTGTTGAAATAAAATAAAATATTTTTCGTCGTCACAGAAAGTTATGCACAGTTTGACGCGTTGCGCGAATTATTTTGATATATTTAGTGTATACTTGTTACATGGCAAATAGAACAAACACACCACGAAAAGCGTCGCGTTCGCACAAAACCAAGAAGCGTCTTGCAATCAAGCATGCGCGACTTGCAAAGAAGGCTCCGAAGAAAACTTCAAAGCGAAAGAAGACTTCGAAGAAATAGTGCACGCGGTGCAATCGTCACCGTAATAAATACAAAGAAGAGCCACACGGGTTCTTTTTTGTTTGTCAGTAGCTATGAGGGGACCGTTGACAGCTCACTTGCGCGTTGCCGCCATTAGGGTATGATTAGGCGCATACTAATTTCATTAATCAATAAATATTATGCCAAACGCAAATTCTGCTTTCATGAAGCCAATGAAGATCAGCTCTGAACTCGCCGCTGTTGTCGGTGCAGGCCCAATGCCTCGCTCTGAAGTGGTCAAGGCTCTCTGGGTTTACATCAAGAAGAACAACCTCCAGGATCCTACAAACAAGCGCAATATCAACGCAGATGAAAATCTCAAGAAGGTTTTCGGTGGCAAGGCCATGGTCAACATGTTCGAAATGACAAAGCTCGTTTCAAAGCATCTTTCGTAATCTTCTGTAAAAGTACAAAAAAGCCCGCTGCGACTAGTCGCAGCGGGCTTTTTTGATGCTTTTCTGATATGCTCTAGGACATGTCGCAAAATGATACGGTCGTTAGCTTTGATGAGGTTTCCTTTGAATATGGCCACAATAAACCCATCCTGGATGAGGTTGATTTGTCAGTGCGCCGCGGAATGAAGGTGACGCTCATGGGACAGAATGGTGCTGGAAAGAGCACGCTTTTTGATTTGATTACTAGGACTGCGAAGCCAGAGTCGGGACAAGTAAATATCTCAAACGGTGTCTCGATCGCGCAGGCTCGTCAAGTGATCCCGCGCACATACCTCGATCTCACAATGACAGAATTTTTCGAGAAAGCTTTTGCCGAAAATGCTCAGGGAAAAACGCAGGGGAAGATTTATGATATTGATAAACGTATCGATGAGGTGCTTGAGGTGGTAAATTTCGCCGCGCCGCATGACCGCGTCGTGCGCTCGTTTTCCGGCGGTCAGCAGGCGCGGCTTCTGCTTGCGTCGGCGCTTATTCAAAACCCCGATCTACTTCTCCTTGATGAGCCGACGAATAACCTCGATGCGGCTGGCATTGCGCACCTCACGGACTTTTTGAAAAATTATAAAAAAACAGTCATCGTCATTTCTCACGATGCGGATTTCCTGAACTCATTTACCGATGGTGTCCTTTATCTCGACGTGTACACGAAAAAAATCGAACAGTATTTTGGTAACTATTTTGACGTGGTAAAGCAGATCACAGCTCGCATGGAAAAGGAGAATATGAAAAATGCGCAGCTCGCAAAGGAAATCCAGGAAAATAAAGACAAAGCAAACTTTTTTGCACAGAAGGGTGGCCAGATGCGCCTTGTGGCAAAGCGTATGCGTGAAAAGGCGGAGGAGCTCGAAGAGGAAAAGGTTGATGTTCGAAAAGAAGACCGAGCAATTCGTCCGTTCACGATCCCGTCACAGCCAGAGCTTGTCGGAGAGATCATCAAGATCACGTCGTTTAAGGTAATTAAAAATCACAAAGCGACAAATCGCAAGGCAGCGATTTCTCTCAAGAAAAATGTGCACCTCCTTTTGCGCGGGCCAAACGGTATTGGTAAGAGCACACTTTTGCAGACGATTGCAGAATCGGTGGGAGATGGCAATGTCTCGACTGGCGTTTCAGACGGAAAGTCTGGCGCGACGATTGCTGCCGGCGTGCGTGTTGGCTATTACCGACAAGATTTTTCAACATTAAATTTTGAGGACACGGTTCATCAGTCGCTTATGGCTGTCACCGCGAGCAGAAATGAAGAGGAGATGCGCACTGTTGCTGCTGGTTTTCTCATCACCAGCGATGTTATTTATACGAAGATTGGCAGCCTCTCTGAAGGGCAGAAGGGCCTCGTCGCGTTCGCACGACTCGTCCTCGAG
>JBAXYC010000063.1:0-3961 GCA_037127615.1 bacterium
AATATGGATGAGTTTGCGATGGGTGGTTCTACAGAAAATTCTGCATTTGGAGTGACAAAAAATCCACATGATACAGGTCGTGTTGCCGGAGGTACATCGGGTGGTTCTGCGGCAGCTCTCGCGATGGATGGGGCGCTTGCTGCACTTGGGTCTGATACCGGAGGTTCAATCCGTCAGCCAGCAAGTTTTTGTGGGGTCGTTGGACTCAAGCCAACATACGGCGCTGTATCTCGCTATGGAGTCATGGCAATGGGTTCGTCATTAGATCAGATCGGACCATTTGGAAAGACAGTTGCTGATACTGAGATCATTTTCAATACGATTCGCGGTCAGGATACTCTTGACGGAACAACCATTTCTGAAACAACATATTCACCGCGGGCCAGCAGTGTTGGAAAGAGTACAAAACCGATCATTGGTGTGCCACGGCATTTTCTTGGTGGCGATGGTATTGACAAAGCAGTCCTGGAAAATTTTAATCAGTCACTTGAGAAATTTAAAAAGCTCGGATATGAAGTCAGAGATATTACTTTGCCAAACATCGCATACTCTCTTGCAATTTACTACATCATTATGCCGGCTGAAGTTTCCTCAAACCTTTCTCGTTTTGATGGTGTGAAATATGGTTTACATAAGGATGGTTCGACCAGTATCGAGGATTATTTTGAAACACGAGGTGCTGGATTTGGTAAGGAGGTTCGTCGTCGTGTTTTGCTCGGTACATATGTGTTGTCGTCTGGGTATTATGATGCGTATTACAACCGTGCAAACGCTCTTCGTCGCGTGCTCACTGCCGATTTTGAAAAAGCATTCAAAGATGTGGACATCATCTTGACGCCGACAGCACCAGCGCCGGCATTCAAGATTGGCGAAAAAACGGCGGACCCAGTGGCAATGTATCTTGAGGATATTTTTACGGTGACAGCAAACCTTACGGGAATGCCAGCGATGTCTATCCCGTCTGGTTTTTCAGAGATAGGCGGAAAGAAGCTTCCTCTCGGTCTCCAGATGACAGCTCGTCACGGTGACGAAAAGACGCTTTTTACGGCAGGCAAGGATTTTCTAGGTGAGTTATAATACATCCATATGGCCGACGAAAAAAAAGGACCAAAAAAAGATGATAAAAAAGGGGGCGGCGGAGTCGATGGACTTGAGATCGCTATTCTTGTTATTTTGATTATTCTCGTCGCAATAGTTTGGGGTGTTGCTCCGTATTTTTTTAAGACAGTAGAGTACATCTCAAACTCTGGCGCTCCCGCGGAAAATGCCCTCAAGACATTTATCGGTGTTTGGCAGGGCATCGCTATTCCCATCACGCTCGTACTCGGTATTATTTTTACATATTCAACGATAAGGTTGCTTGCCATCCGACATAAGGAACATGAAAAGTTTAAAGCTCACGTGGAGGCTGCATATGAGGACGAGACACAAGCAGCGGCAAATGGTGGTAGCCCCGAGCTCACGATACGTTGGCGAAAGATCCTCGAGCTTGTTGAGTCGTCAAATCAAAATGATTGGCGACAGGCGATCGTGGATGCTGATACGGTGCTCGATGAGATTCTCGCGAAGGGAGGTTTTATCGGGGACAGCCTGGGTGAGCGTCTCACGAATGCCACAAAGGCAGATTTTAAAACACTTGACTATGCATGGGAAGCACATAAGGTGCGCAATCAGATTGCTCATGAGGGATCAAACTTTCAGTTGAGCCAGCCCGAGGCAAAGCGTGTCATCAATCTCTATAAGCACGTTTTTGAGGAGTTCTATTTTATATAAAGTTAAAACTAAGAAACCGTACTGAAAACACATACAAAGAGACCGGAAATCCTTGCTAGGATTTCCTTGTCCTCAGCACCTACGTGCTTGCGTAGTCTCTTTGTATGTGTTTTCAGTACGGTTTCCTGAGTCTCTAATCTTGTATAATACAGATTTTCTCAAAACCAGCCCTTGTGTTTTAATCTGGAAAGTGGTATTATATCCGAGTTATAGCGGGGTAGAGCAACGGTAGCTCGTCAGGCTCATAACCTGAAGATTGCCGGTTCGATTCCGGCCTCCGCAACAAGAAAAAAGGAATATCGAGCAAAAAGTGGCGATTTTCGCCATTTTTTGTTATATTTTGTAAGTTCGGTTTTAAGGACGGTACAATCAAATATATGTCGGTGTAGTTCAATGGTAGAACGAAGGACTCATAAGCCTTAGACAATGGTCCGATTCCATTCACCGACACCATTCTTTCGAGGGGTCGAGATTGCACGCGGCTATTTGAAATTTTATTATTTCATGTATAATGAGCTGGTTCCTGAGGAATTTAGTAAATGCGGGCGTAGCTCAGCTGGTTAGAGCATCGGCTTGTCAAGCCGAGGGTCGTGGGTTCGAGCCCCATCGCCCGCGCATTTCGAAAAAAGACTAGCATCGCTAGTCTTTTTTCGTAACGACGGGCGATGGGGCGAGAAAGCCGGAGCGATGTGAGCCCAGTAGGGCGAACCGCGAGGCGGGGCCGCAGAAATTTCTGAGCGTCGGCGAGGAAATTATCTGTGACCGAGCCTCTTATTCGATTGAAAAGATTTAGTAAATAGGCTATTGTTAGACGCGTGCCGTTGTAGCTGTTTTGGTAGTTAAGCAAAGTTCTAAGCCGTTGTAGCTGTTTTGGTAGTTAAGCAAAGTTCTAAGCCGTTGTAGCTCAGTTGGTAGAGCACGTCATTGGTAATGACGAGGTCTCCGGTTCAATCCCGGACAACGGCTCCATCTTAAAACAAAAACACCATCTCAAATTGAGATGGTGTTTTTCTAAAGATAAGATCGAGACTATACAGGAGTCTTCATATCTGAAGACTTTCCACAAACTTTGCAATCTTTTTTATGGAGTACTAGAACTAAGATAGCTGCAATTCCAACAAGGATGTAAATAACCCTTGAGACGATCGCGTCTTGTCCTCCAAATAGAGTTCCGACATCCCAACCAAAGAGTCCTACCAAAAGCCAATTAAGACCACCGATCACGAGCAGGATATAAGAAATCACATGAATAAATTTCATAGTATTTGCTTAATAAGGTTGATAATTTCGACCTTGAGTGTTTTTTCACTGCTCATAATTATATAACAAGTTTGAATTTTACAACTATCAGAAAAGATGTCATTTTTTATAATTTTGTATAGAATACAAGGACAATTAAGGGTAAATTGTGTATAACTTTTGGAGTTGGTATGCCGATGTAGCTCAGTTGGTAGAGCAGGCGCTTCGTAAGCGTCAGGTCGACGGTCCGATTCCGTCCATCGGCTCCAGAAGCATTTAAACAAATGAAAGAAGAAAAAGAAAAAAGAATAAAAGAAATTGAGGAGCAAATGATATCAGCAGATTTTTGGTCTGATAAGGATCGTGCTCAAGTTTTGATAAAAGAACTTCAGGAATTGAAAGCAACTGTTGACGGGGGAAGTCCTTATGATTCTGGAGATGCTGTTATGACCATATTTTCAGGAGCAGGAGGTATTGATTCTGAAGATTTTGCTTCGATGCTTCTTTCTATGTATCAAAAATTTGTTGCAAAAAAAGGTTGGGACATCCATTTGATCCATGAGAACAGAAATGATCATGCAGGTATCAGAAATATAACTTTTGAGATAAAAGGTAAAAAAGCCTATGGCATCTTGAAGAATGAATCTGGGGTTCATCGTCTTGTAAGATTATCGCCATTCAATTCAAAAAGTTTGAGGCATACATCTTTTGCTATGGTCGAGGTAATCCCAAAATTTGAAAAGCAAATGAATATAGAAGTTCCAGAATCTGAATTGAAGATCGAATTCTCAAAATCCAGCGGTCCTGGCGGACAGAACGTCAACAAAAGAGAGACTGCTGTTCGAATTGTGCATATCCCTACAAAGATAGCTGTACATGTGGACTCGGAAAGGAACCAGGGACAGAACAAAGAAAAGGCCCTTGAGATCTTGAAAGGAAAACTCTACAC
>JBAXYC010000064.1:0-3792 GCA_037127615.1 bacterium
CAGTTTGATGCCAGAAATTTTGTTGCTGTAGCGATAGAGCGGCTGATTGAAACGAATCCAACCGTTTGTGCCACGCCAGTCAGGCGACGTAAATAGCTCGAAACTTGGGATGTTTGCGCCCGATCCACCTTTCCATGCACGCTTTTCGCCAAGTTTGATCCAGAGATCAGCGTCAGGTCCTTTAATATGAAATTTCTCAGTCTGCGGCGCAAGCGCATTGAGCTTTGCGCGATAATGTTCAAGATCCTGGAATACCTTCTGCCATTTTTTTATCGGATTTTGCTGATCAAGAAAACATGCATTGATAATCTGATCCCAATACTCCTTGAGTGACATGCCACTTTCCTTTGCCATTGCTGGTGTACCGTAGAGACCGATCGTCCATGAAAACTTACCGGCATTTTCTTTTTCGGAACGCCACTCAAGCCATGGCTTCATCGACTTGCCGATCTGCATTATTTTTTTTGGATCAATCCCTTTGAGAGCCTCCATGTTGGTGTCACTGATAATAAAAATTGAATGATCAATCTGTTTGATAAGACCTCGCATATGATGTTCTGGAAAAAATGAAAGATGGTGCTCCTGTGCGTGGAGAAAAAAATCCCTATCGACATTGTACTCAGCGTCATTGCTCGGACGATAGTTTGCGATCACATGTCCACCCGAACGCCAGATTGCCTTTCGTATCTCAAGAAAAAGCGGTTTTGCATATTCCTCGACAATTATATAAACAACGTCGCCTTTTTTAATACCCTTTCCTTCGCCCAATGCAAAATCCACGAGTACTTTTGCGTACCGTTCAAGAATTTGCTGTGATGGTGTATAGACTGGTTTCATACAATTAATTTACTTCTTACTACGTTTATATTTTTTTAAAATCTGAAAATCGGTTTTGAGTAGACTGAGAGATGAACGTCTATATATTGCCATACATGGGTGATACAACGCAACGATCGTGACCGAGCCGTACGCGGCTGTCGCTTGATAAGCTTTGCCATGTGCGCGACCGATCGGCTCGAGACTGGCTTCTAAATTAAATTTTTTTAAAGTGTACGCCATGGCGTAGCGGCCGAGGGTGGCGATAACCTTAGGCTGAATAATGTCGATCTGCCTGTCGAGAAAAGGTCCGTAGCATGTGATCTCCGCCGGCGTCGGGTCACGGTTTTCGGGCGGCCGGTCCTTTACGATATTTGTCACATACACGTCCGCCCGCCCGATCCCGACGCCGGCAAGCAACTCATCTAGTATTTTTCCTGCCGCACCACAGAATGGTAGTCCTGTTTTTGCTTCATTTCGTCCTGGCGCTTCTCCTACAAACATAACGGTCGCATCTGGATTTCCTTCACCAACCACTGGAAAATAACCATGCTCCGTTCGATACGCATACAGCGGCGACGCGACGAGCCCGACGAGTTCGTCATGCATTTTCTGTAGCTTTTTATTTTTCGTAGATGTAAGCATTTACTGACAAATCTGACTGAGCTCTTGCAATACGTCTTTCATCTTTACTTCATCAACTCCAGCAGCATGTAGCAGTGCCGGCGTGATTTGCTTACATAAAATAATTCCCATACCAAGCAGCGCATGTTTCTGTGTCAGCGAAAGTGTAGCTAGCGCAGTAAAGGGATGAAGACGTGCGGCAACAATAAGATCGTTGAGATTACCCTGTGCTGGATAGTTCCATCCGATCATTTTAAGTTTCTGACATTCACCATATTGGATCGCCTGCTCGGTGAACTTTGTATTTGTTACAAGCCATCCTTCGGTGAGTGTACGATCTTTTTTTCCACCAAAACTAAATTGCTGGGTCTTGAGATCGTCAAATCTCGCCTTCACGTAGAGCACTGTTTTTATATCAGACTTAAGTCCAAATTCATTATGAAATTTCGCCTCCACCATGATGAGTTTTGTATCATTCCATGCGACAACGTCCATCTCGTGCGGCACACAGTGTCCATGCACCACCTGATCAGTCAACGTCTCATACCCCTGTGTCTTAAAAATCTCTGCAACAAGTTTTTCAAATGGGAATCCAACGGGTCCGAGTTCAGTAAGAGCACGACGAAGCGAATACCGGCTCGCGACGGGGATAGACTCTCGGCGCAACACTTCAAATGCATGATGATAAATCTCACTGGTTGACATACCCTCCACCATTTCATTTTCAATATGTTTGAGAACCTTATCTACGAGCACTTGTGAGCCTCCGGAACGTAGTAGCGAATCGGCAAGTTTCTCTTCTTCAAATAACTCTTTAGTACCGTTTGATTTCGTGATGTAAGTAAGACGATTGGTCATTGTGTATGATTATTATGGCAAAAGTATATCACAAATGCCCACGATCATCTGTTGCAAAATGTATTTTTGTATTTTAAACAATGACTCCCCCACCAAGGCAAACTTGGCCATCATATATAACGAGTGACTGACCGGGCGAAAGTGTGTATTCTGGTTTTGAAAAAGTTACAACACATGACCGAGTTGAGAGGTCTATATGTGAAATTGTAATCGGCACCAACGGCGCGCGATAACGTGACCGAGCCATAAAAGTGTGGCCCCCGTCGGCACCTGCTGTACCTTCTGGTGCACCACCACGAATCCAATTTACATCTGAAAGATTTACTTCTATTTTTCCAAATGAAACGTTTTCACCGGTCTCTATTGCGACCTTATCCGATACTGTTATCGTATTATCCGTCACATTTTTCGCTACGACATAGAGCGGCTCATCGTGCGGCGACTTGTGAGCGTCATCTATACTAAAACCGCGTCGCTCACCCAATGTGAAAAAGAAAGCGCCGTCGTGCGAACCAATAATCTGACCATTTGTATTGAGCACATTTCCCTTTTTCGGCACAATATAATGCGAGAGAAAATCTTTCACATCAATTTTCCCGATAAAGCATAGTCCTTGACTATCTTTTTTCTCGGCCGTTGCCAGATTAAATTTTGCTGCAAGCTTTCGCACCTCAGGCTTTTCGATATTCCCAACAGGAAAAAGCGTTCGCGAGAGCTGATCCTGTGTGAGGGTCCACAAAAAATATGACTGGTCTTTATTTGTGTCGTCACCAGCAACCAGGTCAACTATCGGTTTATTTCCTGTTTTGTTTTTTAGATTCGGTCTGACCTGTGCATAGTGCCCTGTCGCCACAAAATCCGCATCCTGTGCCATCGCCCATGTGAAAAAACCACCAAACTTAACATATTTATTGCACATAACATCAGGGTTTGGTGTCCTTCCTGCACGATACTCCGCAATCATATAGTCGACAACATTCTGTTTATACTCTTTTTCGAGATCGAGTGTCACAAACTTTATGCCAAGGTGCGCGGCCACTCGCATCGCATCCAGCCTATCCTCGCGCCATGTGCACTTGAGCCCGCTCACCTCTTCATCTGGCTGCCATACTTTTATAAAAACTCCTGTCACATCATAGCCGGCATTTTTGAGTAACGCAGCAGAAACAGAGCTATCCACTCCTCCTGACATACCGACAAATACTTTTTTTGCTGCCATTTTCATGAGTATTGACTTTTATTATAATTCAATATATAACTAATTTTAGTTTTGAGCAAATCTGCTCATCGTCAACCAACCATCTACCTCCAAAAAAAATATGTTCACCTCAATTAGCCAAATTGGACCGGCACTTTTTATGTTGTCTTTCTTCATCATAATTGGCGCAATAGTCCTTTATCTCTTTGCCAAAAGCTACCCAGCAAAAGTATTCTGCATATCGTGTGCAGCAGCTGGAGCAGCCCATCCGGTGAGGCCAGAAACCGAAAAACGTG